>LCOU01000026.1 GCA_001003205.1 Parcubacteria group bacterium GW2011_GWA2_47_8b
AGAAATCAGTGCTTTGAACGCCCAAATAAACAAATTAAACCTGCAAATAAAAGCCGTCAGCCTGCAAGTAACCAAGCTGGACCAGGAAATCAGCACGACAAAAACCCAAATCACCACCGCCGAGGAAGACATAGACCTTAACCGGAGCGCGCTCATCAAATTGATGCAACGCCTTTATGAAAATGAACGCAAAAATTTAGCCGAGGTTCTTCTCCAAAGCCCGCGCCTTTCGGATTTTTTCGGGAATCTCAACGGCATTCTTTCGGTTAAAGACACCCTTTCCCAAACCGTAGAAAAAATTACCGCGTTGCGCAGTGATCTTTTGGAAAAAAAGGAAGACTTGGCGGCAAAGCGCAGTGATGTGGCGGCCCTGAAAGCCGCACAGGACGCGCAGAAAAAATCCGCCCAGGCGGTGCAAAAAGATAAAAATGTTTTGCTTACCCAGACGAAAGGACAGGAATCAAAATACCAGACGATTTTGAAAGAGGCCAAAAAGACGGCGGCGGAAATCCGCAACCGTTTGTTTGAATTTATCGGCGGCGGCAGTTTAACTTTTGAAAAAGCTCATGACCTGGCGAAGGTGGCCGAACGGGCAACGGGAATGAGAGCGGCGATGATTCTTGCTGTTTTGGACAGGGAATCGGCGCTGGGGCGAAACGTCGGCCAATGCAATTACAAAACCGCGATGCACCCGACTAGGGACTTGCCGATTTTCCTTGCCCTTCTGGAGGAACTAGCCAAAATAGGCAAACAGCCGCCGGAGCCGGTTATGGTTTCCTGCCCGATAGTTTCAGACGGCGCTTACGGCCTTTATCTCAAAGATGCCTATAATTCCAGCTCTTGTCGGAACTATGCCGAAGAAAATAAAAACTCCCTTCCTTACGAGTTTTTGCGGGAGCGCTGCGCGGCCGCGAAATATTACGCGGGCGGCAACTGGTATAAGTTCCGTTTCCTGTACGGCGATCCGGTAGTCAACAAAGCCCAAAAGTTCCAATCAGACATAGACGTTTTGAATTCCTAGTCTTGCGCGAGGTTGCAAAAAAATTCCAATACGACTAATATAAGGAACTATGAAGCAAGACATACATCCCAAGTATTACGACAACGCGAAAGTGAAATGCGCGTGCGGCAATCAGTTCACGGTCGGCTCCACCAAGCCGGAGCTTAACGTTGAAATTTGCAACAACTGCCACCCATTTTATACCGGTAAAGAAAAACTTATTGATACCGCCGGCAAAGTTGAGAAGTTTAAGGCCCGCCGCGCGAAAGCAGCTAAAACCCCCAAGACAGCGAAGAAACCAAGGGTAAAAAAGAGCAAGAAATAATTTTTGCGTGGCCAACAAAATCATTTTAGAAGTCCGAGCCGGTACTGGCGGCGATGAAGCCTCTATTTTTGCCGGCGATTTGGTAAGAATGTACCAGCGTTATGCCGCGAAGCGCGGCTGGGCTTTTTCGGTTGCCGATTCTTCCCCCGGCACTATTGGCGGATATAAAACTTTTGTCGGGCGTATTGACGGCGAAAATGTTTACGACTCTTTGAAATTGGAGTCGGGTGTGCATCGCGTACAGCGCATACCGGCTACTGAAAAAGCCGGCCGCGTGCACACTTCCACGGCCACTGTGGTAATTCTTCCCGTCGTGGAACCCAAAGAAGTAAACATTAACCCGAATGACTTGGAAGTCACTTTTTCCCGCGCCGGCGGCCCGGGCGGACAGAACGTAAACAAAGTTGAGACTGCCGTCAGAATTTTGCACAAGCCGACCGGCATCGTAGTCGGCTGCCGCGAAGAGCGCAACCAGCACGCCAACCGCGAACGCGCGATGGAAATGCTCCGCGCAAAACTTTACGATATGCAAAGATCAAAAGAATTCGGAGACGTTACCGAAGCGCGCCGCGCGCAAGTTGTCTCCGCGGAGAGGTCAGAAAAAATCCGCACTTATAATTTCCCCGACGACAGAATTACGGACCATCGGTTCAACGCTAAAGTACACAACATTGAAAAGGTATTAGACGGCGATCTTGATATGCTTTTGGATAAAATCCGCAAAGGACAGGGCGCAAACAGCAAATCTTAACACTTTGACGCGTCAAAGCGCTATCACATATGATAGCGGTGGAAATAGTTCGGCTCGGCTCACCATAAATAAAAAAGGCGCAGCTTGTGCGCCTATCGGATGTTTATTTGGTCTTCCAATTTCTTCCGGCTGGCTCCAACGGGGCAAGCAAGCACCAGCTGGTCGAAAACTTTAACCTGGAAATTCAGCATCTTGTCGCAGTCTGACCAGCCAGACTTCTTTCCGGGACAACGGATTCGGTAGTAGTGGGTATAGCCGATGATAGATGGCCAGTGGCCGTAAATCGGCGTGCAGCCTCTTGTCTCCGCAACCGTGTCACCTTCCTGAAGAATAAATAGGACTCCGCAATCAAGATTGAGACAACGAATTCTCTGGCCAATCCAGAACGGGAAGTTTTTGTTAAGTTCACCTTCTGTCAAAACCCTCATCGCGCGTCTCCTTCGCGGAGATTTTCCGAACCTGCCTGCAAGCACGCGACGGTGGCCGGCGCGCAAGCCGAGCAATACTGCTCGTAAACGCGCCCTCCCCTCTGATTCGTGCTGCAATTCACGATCGGGACAATGTGCAAATGGGCGGCAATGCGCAACCCAATGCTGTTGCCAACCTCGTGGTTGCTCTCGCCAAAAATCAGGAATTGAGGAACGACCTTTCCCAGATACAGCACGCCGACGATGTTGCGATGCCGGCAATTGGAATGCGGCCCCGGCCGGGCATCCTGCGCGTTGAGAATCAGAAATCCGTACAAGGGATCCGACTCCCGCAAAAGCTCCGCGACGAGACCTTCTTTCTGGATGAGGTCCTTGCAAACGGAACGCTTCAAAAGCTCCGCATCTGTCTCCGCCATAGACTACCCCCTTAAAATGAAACCTTAAGGAACTAGGCGGCATTGTACAACGTATTTATTAAGAAAGCAAGGTCTCTAAGTAACCATAAACGGTTGACAAAAGGCGGGAATTTTTTTAATATCAGCGCGAGTTCTTTGAATATCCCATTGAAGGGGTAAAAAGCGATGAAAACGGCCGCTCTGCTGCTAGCCGTTCTGTGCTCCGTTGGCTGTTCCAGTACCGGACACAAAACTGCCAAAACCGGAATGTTTGACGACAACCTTGAAGTGCTTCTGGAAAATTTCAGAAAAGTTGAGAATGGCAAGACTAATCTCAACGACCTTGGGGTGATGGGATTTAATTTGCGAGCGAAAAACATTGATTATTTTCAGGGAGTTCCCGCTTTCAAAGAAATTTACGGTCAGGAAGCGTTCCGCAATTTTGATCCGAATAATCTGACGAAAATGCTGCCCGAATTTAACCGCTACACTCTCTATCGCGTTCCTTTTAAGGATATAACGACGGTCAGTGACAGGTTTTACTTTTCCACCAAGGAAAGCCTAAAAACCGGAGACGACGTTACGCTATCAATAGTCACCATGGACGACAAAACTGTTATTTACCACGCCATTCAGCACATCCGTGTTGATGAGAAAGAAGTTGATTATGCCTTTGCCTCCGGCCTACTCATTGTTTTGAACGACATCCTCGGGCCAACACAAGCCATCAGGGATTTTATAGACAGTCTGAAAAAGCAAGATTAAAATCTTCGGCGCCTCCGCATTTATGCGGAGGTTTTTAATTGAGTGTATAGAGATTTTTGAAAAGTTCAGCAATTAATACAGGACCGGTGCCGCCGGGCGTCGGTGTTACAATGATGCCGCGAGTATGTGCCGCGTTTGCGTCAATGTCCGCAGGAAAGCCGAAGTCAATCACGACGCTTCCGGGCCGAATCGCCTCAACATTTACCAGATTTTTTTGCCCAACGCCGGTTACAATTATATCGGAACCTCCAAGCGCAGTTGTGACTTCCTCTTGCGTTGAATTGCGTCTAAGCACCGTTACGTTTGCGCCGGAGGCTTCGACCCACGCGGCAACTGGTTTTCCCACGAGTCGTCCAAAGCCGTACATCGTAACTCGTTTGCCGCGAACATCTGCAATGCCAACGTATGAAAGTATTCGCCGTACGGTGCCCACAGCAGGCGGAACTATGACGGCGGAAAGCGGATTTTTGAAAAACTCTTGCGACCGTTTGCTTCCAAGGCAGTCAATATCTTTTTCGTATGGCACTGCGTCCAGCACTTTTTGCACGTCAACGTTTTTAACGGGAATCGGCAGTTGCACGATGGCGCCAATGACGCGCTCGTCTTCAGTTAATTTTTTTACCTCTGCGATAAGCGCGGTTTCGGAAATTTCCGGCGCTATTTTTTGTATGCTGAACGAAACGCCCAACTCTTCTGCGACGCGCCCCTTTCTTTCCAGAAAATTTAATGAGGCGGGATTGTTTCCCACGAGAATGCTGAGCACTTTTTTGCCAGTGAATGATTTTTTGGTAGCCCTCAATTCCTTGATAAGTTCAGCCGCGATTGCTTTCCCGTCAATCAACATACGAGTAGGATACCATATGGACTTGCGCGCGCTGTTGACACGGACAGCGGTTGGTATATAGTAGTCAATGCCAATAAGATAAAGTTTAAAACTTAATATTTATTTGGACATCCGCCCCGATTCCTTAATCAATAGCTTAAGAAATCGAGGCGGATGTTTTAGTCAACATCGCGGCCTTGATAACTAAATAGTTTCTTAAAAAATTAGTACTCTTTTTAAGAAACACAACCAAGAATCAAACAAAACCGTCCCGCAGTTTGCGGGGCAGAGTCAAAATTTTTGTAGTTGTCCCAATTTTTTCTTGAGTAATCGCGAATAATGCGAATTTATTTTCAACAATGCGAATTCGTATCATTGAAAGTATTTGCATTATTAGTGATTACTCTATTATTGAGGATTTGATCCTGGTCCAGGATGAACGCTGGCGGCGTGGATAAGGCATGCAAGTCGAACGGTTCATTTGCTAAATGAGATGCGATTACATCAAGTCAAGTAAGGGAAATGGATAGTGGCGAACGGGTTAGTAACACCTTGGTACGTACCTCGAAGACGGAAATAGCCCATCGAAAGGTGGGGTAATGTCCGATATTGTCGCAAGACGAAAGACGCAAGTCACTTCGAGATCGGCCTAGGTCCGATCAGCTAGTTGGTGAGGTAATGGCTCACCAAGGCTATGACCGGTAGGGGAGCTAAGAGGCTGTTCCCCAACGAGGAAACTGAGATACGGTTCCTACTCCTACGGGAGGCAGCAGTCGAGAATATTCGACAATGGGCGAAAGCCTGATCGAGCGACGCCGCGTGCAGGATGAAGGTCTTCGGACTGTAAACTGCTTTTAATGAGGATGAAGTAATTGACAGTACTCATGGAATAAGGAGCTGCAAACCTCGTGCCAGCAGCCGCGGTAATACGAGGGCTCCAAGCGTTATCCGGATTTATTGGGCGTAAAGAGTGCGTAGGGGGTTTAGTGCGTCCGTTGTTAAATGTCACCGCTCAACGGTGTCGCTGCAATGGAAACGACTAAACTAGAGGGTGCTAGAGGCTAATGGAACATACGGTGTAGGGGTGAAATCCGTTGATATCGTATGGAACACCAAAGGCGAAGGCATTTAGCTAGGGCATTCCTGACCCTTAAGCACGAAAGCGTGGGGAGCAAAAAGGATTAGATACCCTTGTAGTCCACGCCCTAAACGATGCAGACTAGCTGTTTCGAGTATCGACCCTCGGAGCGGCGTAGCTAACGCGTTAAGTCTGCCGCCTGGGAAGTACGAGCGCAAGCTTAAAACTCAAAGGAATAGACGGGGACTCGCACAAGCGGTGGAACATGAGGTTCAATTCGACAATAAACGAAGAACCTTACCAGGGTTTGAAATGCTTACGAAGATCCAGCGAAAGTTGGGTCGTCTCTCAAGGACGTAAGCACAGGTGCTGCATGGTTGTCGTCAGCTCGTGCTTTGAAGTGTTCCCTTAAGTGGGGTAACGAGCGCAACCCTTGCCCAGAGTTAGATATGTCTCTGGGGACTGCCGTGTTTAACACGGAGGAAGGTGAGGACGACGTCAAATCCGCATGGCCCTCTGATACCCTGGGCTACACTCGTGTTACAATGGCCGGTACAATGGGTTGCCAAGCCGCAAGGCGGAGCTAATCCCATCAAAACCGGCCCCAGTTCAGATTGAGGGCTGCAACTCGCCCTCATGAAGTCGGAATCGCTAGTAATCGTGGGTCAGCTATACCACGGTGAATACGTTCTCGAGTCCTGTACTCACCGCCCGTCAAGTCAAGGAAGCCGGTAATACCCGAACAGCGACGTTCGTCGTTGCAAGGTAAGATCGGTGACAGGGGCTAAGTCGTAACAAGGCACGCGTAGCGGAAGCTGTGCGTGGATCATTTAAACTAAAAAGGTAAGATACAAGGTGTTAGTCGATGAACCTAAAGTCTCGACCAGTTGGGGCAGCTACAAAGCTTTTGACTTGTTCTTGGGTTATCCACAACCGACGTTTGACTTCGCCGGTAGTCGGCATAAAATTAACCGTATGATTACAAACACAAAAAAAGGTTTCACATTAATAGAATTGCTTATCGTAATAGCGATAATCGCAATATTAGCAACCGCGGTCGTATTAATTTTGAATCCGGCGCAATTATTTGCCCAGGCTCGGGATTCTCAAAGAATTTCCGATTTAGCGACAGTCAGAGGCGCTGTGGTTTTGTACCTCTCCACTGTTTCTAGTCCAGATCTTGATAGCGCTGGCGGAACGTGCGGTACCAACTATTGGGGCAGTGTTACGGGTGCGGTGGAAAACCTCACGGTTACTGGAACACAAAGTGCTAATACGGCAAGAACCGTTGCTGGTTCGGGATGGGTTCCGGTTGACCTTGCTTCAGTTCCTGGCGGTTCTCCCTTGAGTGCGTTGCCTCAAGACCCGTTGGGTGACGAGGCATCCAGTACTGCTAGTGCTTATACGTATTCATGCGACAATACCAATAAGTGGTTTGAGCTGAATGCCAATATGGAAAGCTCTCGTTATGCCAGCGGAGGCGGTGATGATGTAGAATCAACCGACGGCGGCAGTGCTTATTCCATCTACGAAGTAGGCAATGACCCTGGTTTGGATCTATAGCTTAGCAATTCTCGTAATACTTTTGGGGGCGCAGATTCTAATGCGCCCTCATTTGTTGTTGCGCTTTGCCAAGTTCGTTTTCTTAATCTCGGTAGTAGTGTTTCTGTTTCTGGGCCCCTATTTGAGTTATCAGCAATATCATCTTTGGAAGGCCGGCGCGCTTTCTAAGTATTTCCTGCCGCCGTATCAGGGCATCAGCTATTTTATTTCCTACGCTTTTACTAATTTCTTTTTCAAAACCCTAATTGCCCTGGTCGCTTCTATTATAGGTTTGGTTGGGATGCGAATTTTGAATAAAAAACACGGCGAGCGCTTTTTTGAACCGGTTGAATATTATCTTTTTGCCAGCGGCATATTATTGGTTGGGCATCCGTGGTGGACCTTGTATGTGGCTTTGGTATTTGCCGTCGCGTTGCTGGCCGCCGTGGGGTATTTGCTAATTTCAAGAAAAAAAGAATTTCGCCTTTCCTTTTACTATCTTTGGATTCCAATCGCAATCTTTACTATACTTATAGTAAGATTGGTTCTACATGGTTAAAATTCCCGACCAACAGTTAAAAGAAATTCTAGTAAAAGAAAAGCTGATTGCCGAAGAGGATTTTGATTCCATTTTGGTTATTGCCAAGCGTATGGGCCAGCAGGTGGCGGATATTTTGGTTTCGCGCAATTACATAAAGTTTGATTACTATAAACAACTGGTTGGCCGGTACTTTGGGGTGCCGCTTGCCAACCTCGTGCATCAGGTCATTGACGAAGTGGTTATCAGGCTTTTACCCGAGGATATTGCTCGGCAAAAAAGGATAATTATTTTCAAAAAAGATCCCGACGGCGCTTATATTGACAAGGGTTTTGAGGTTTACGGACGCCGCTCCGCCGAGGACTTCAAAACAACCATTGAGGAAAACATTCAAGCGTCAATACGTGCCCAGATTTTCGGCAAGGCGGAAAAAGAGGCGGCCGCCGAGGTGCCAATCGTGGCTATTGTAAATAGCTTAATTTCCTATGCGCTTGCCTCCCGAGCTTCTGATATTCATATTGAAATATTGGAAGATACTATTTTGGTGCGTTACAGGATTGATGGAGTTTTGCACGAAATTCTTAGGTTGCCGAAAGAAGTTCACGCTCCGATTATTGCCAGAATAAAATTGCTTGCCGCTTTGCGCTTGGACGAACACGCCAAACCGCAGGACGGCCGTTTTCGCTACCAGGCCAGCGGTGAGCCGTTGGATATCCGCGTTGCCGTTATCCCGACTTTTTATGGGGAAAAAGTAGAAATGCGTTTGCTCTTGGCGACCAACCGCGCGCTGGCTTTTGAGGAAATCGGCATGCTTGAGGACACCATTAAATTGGTGAAGGGGAACATTGCCAAAACTTACGGAATCGTTTTGGTTACCGGCCCCACCGGTTCCGGCAAAAGCACGACACTTTACGCGATGGTAAATGTTTTGAACAAACCGGAGGTGAATATCTGCACGGTAGAAGACCCGGTTGAATATGATATGAAGTACATCAATCAGACGCAGGTTAATACGGCGGCGGGCATCACTTTTGCCAGCGGGCTAAGAGCGCTTTTGCGCCAAGACCCCAATATTATTATGGTCGGCGAAATTCGCGACAGTGAAACTGCCGATATCGCCGTGCAGGCGGCATTAACTGGGCATTTGGTTATCTCCAGCTTGCACACCAACGACGCTCCATCGGCCATTCCGCGTTTATTTGATATGAAAGTGGAGCCGTTTTTGGCGGCAGCGGTTTTGAACCTGATAATGGCCCAGCGCTTAGTCAGAAAGATTTGCCCGGAATGCGTTACGCCTCAGGAGGTTAGTCCGGAAATTGCCGCGGCTATCAAAAATCAGCTTAAATTGGTCGGCGCCGACGCCGACAAACTGCCGAAAAAACTTTTCAAGGGCAAGGGCTGTCAGTCTTGCAACTACATCGGCTTTAAGGGAAGAATGGCAATCTTTGAAGCCTTTGAAGTGGATGAAGAAATGCGCGGCATTATCGTTGACCCTCGTTTTACGCTGGATAATTTGAAAAAAGCCCTTCGTAAAAACGGGATGATCAGTATGTTTGAGGACGGTTTGCGGAAAGCCGAGAAGGGAACGACCACGATTGAAGAGGTATTGCGCGTTATTCGGGAGTAGGCAGACCAGAACGTTTTTTTGATGTGTTATAATTAAACAAGGAATGAATCCCGTTAGAAGTGGCACCATCTGGGCATTTCTTCTGTCGGCAAAATAACCTTATGCTAACCAGTTACAAAAAACAGTCGATGATTTACCACTTCTAACGGGATGAAATTCAACTATAAGGCGGCGGACGCGTCCGGAAAGACCGTTGAAGGTTTTTTGGAAGCCGAAAACAGCGGGCAAGTGTTGGAATTTTTAGCCACTAAGGGGTTAAAGCCCGTTACGGTTACGGCAGAGCGGGGTTTTGAACGGAAAGCGCGTAGTTTTTTCGGCCAGACAATTAATGTTGCCGACAAGGTATTCTTGACCAAATACTTAGCGCTGATGTTGAGGGTAGGCACTGATTTATTCCGGGCGATCAATGTTTTGATTGCTAATTTTGACAAAAAGGTGGTCAAGTCCTTGCTGTTGGAAATCAGGTCAAACTTGGAAAAGGGCCAGCCGTTTTATCAGACCTTTGCTTCCTATCCGAAATATTTTTCTCCGGTCTTTGTAAATTTGGTGAAATCGGGAGAGGCGTCGGGAAATTTGGAAAAAGTTTTTGAAAGCCTTAGCGTCGGTCTGGAAAAAGAGAACGATTTGCGCAATAGAATACGGTCTGCCCTAGTTTATCCAGCTATTTTATTTGCCCTCTCTCTGGCAATACTTTTTTTCTTGGTCACATTTGCCTTGCCCAGAATTGCCAATGTTTTTCAGGGTGGGGGTTTTCAGCCGCCGCTTTTCTCGCGAGTTGTATTTTCTGTCGGTTCTTTTTTTGGCAATAATACCGGACTTATTCTCGGCATCATCGCCTTTCTAGTCATTTTCGGCTGGTTTTTTATTAAAAAGACGCTTAGCGGCCAGAGGTTTGTCTCGTTTATTTTAAATAAAATCCCGATTGTTCGCGAAGTGATTTACAAAATTGCCGTTCAACGGTTCGCGGCCACTCTAAGTTCGCTAATGTCGGCCGGTTTGCCGATTTTGGATGCCTTGAATATCACCGCCGACGCGGTAGTTCACCCAGTCCTTAGAGCGGCACTCAAGAGGATTGCAAGCGAGGGCGTCTCGCGTGGATTGACTTTGGGAGAGGCCTTTAGCCGCGAGACGGCGTTTCCGCCGGTGGTTATTAATTTGGTGGCAATTTCGGAAAAAGCCGGCCATCTGGATGAAGTTTTGCAGACATTGGCCGATTTCTATGATTCCGAAATCAGCGCGTCAGTTAAGGGACTGGTCGCGTTCATTGAGCCGCTGCTGCTCATATTCATCGGCAGTATTATTGCTTTGATAGCGCTTTCCATTCTTGTACCGGTTTACCAATTAGTTACCCAATTTTAATGCGGAAGCTTTCGGGCTTTACCCCAGGTTTCGGCAAGAACAGGAAATAAGATTGGCGTCCAAATCAATGGTTGGATTCTTGCGTGATGTCCAATCCAAAGCCATTAACCAGGAATCCGGTACGGAGTGGGGCGTGCGTTTTGATAGCCCTGCGGGCGGGCGCGGCGCTTATATGCTTTTCAGCGGTCCGATGTTTGTTGCGGCTTCCACGACCGTTACCCTGCCCTCATCGGTGGAATTTTCCGATCCGGCCAGCGGTTCAAGCAAAGATACGGTTTTTGAGAAAATAACAGGTTTGCCCGACTCTGCCGCGAGTGTTACCATAAGGTTAATAGGCAACACCTCCTCAACAAAAACGATTACCATCAATGCTCAAGGCGCTATTCAAGAACAGTAAGGGGCAGTCTTTAATAGAAATTCTTATTGGAATTACGATTGCCGGCATGTTGATAAGCGGCGCGGTTCTGACAATAACCGCTAGCTTGCGCTCCAGCGTTCAAAATAAAAATATACAAACAGCCACGTCCCTCGGCCAGGAACTACTGGACAAGGCGAGTGTTTTTTCAGAAGGAAGCTGGCTTGGCGTTTATAATTTGGATAAATCCCTGACCGAATATTATCTGGCGACCTCCGGACCATCTTTTGTAACTTCCATCGGCATGGAAACTATTGAACTGGATGGCGTGTCGTTCGTGCGCTATTTTATTTTGGACAATGTTAGCCGTGACAGCGACGGCAATATTGTCACTTCCGGCGGCACGGATGATCCATCAACGCAAAAAATCACCGTTTTTGTTTTCTGGTCGGAAGGAGGGGACGCTTCAAATTCTACCTTCGTCAAATATTTGACTCGGGGGCGCAATTTGGTTTTTCGTCAAACGGATTGGTCGGGCGGAAGCGGCCAAACCGGGCCAATTACGGTTCCAAACAGCCGTTATGATACCGCGACCGACATTGACGCTACCGGTCAACCCGGGTCAATTAAGGTTATGGGATTTTAAAAAATGAAACCCAATTTTTACAAAAAAATAATTCTTATTACCTCATTGGTTGTGGGCGGCTTGGGTGCCGCGGCCGGCGTTGCTTTGGCCGTGGCTAACATCAGCACCAGCGCTTCCGAACGTTACGCTTGGAATGACGCCATCGGTTGGATTGATTTTGGCAATGACCAAGTTGAAGTTACCAGTACCGAGTTGACGGGGTATGCCTCCTCCAACGTTGGTTACATTGCCTTGGATTGCGCTACAACGCCGGCGCCACCGACGCCCAGCTGTACCGGAGGAGCGGGCGACTGGGGCGTGGTAAATGACGGTTCCGGAAACCTTTCCGGCTGGGGGTGGAATGACAATATCGGCTGGATTAGTTTTTCCGGCGCTTCTCCCAGTTACGGCGTAACTTTTAACACTTCCAGCGGAGTTTTCAGCGGTTGGGCTTGGAATGATGTTGTCGGTTGGATCAGTTTTAATTGCAATAACAGCGGTATCGGAAGCACTTGCAGCGTCAGCGATTATAAAGTTGTCACCACGTTAAGCCCGCCGGCGCCGCCTTCTCCAGCGGAACTTACTTCCAGCATTTTTGATACCCAAGCCACGGGTGGCGCGGCCATAAACACTATAATGTGGCAAGGCGATCTTCCTTCCGGCACCGAAGTTAGTTTCCAAATCGCTTCGTCCAACAGCTCAAGCGGACCGTGGGATTATCTCGGTTCTGACGGTACTTCTATGACGTTTTATGAACCGACCGGCCCCAATATTCAGGCTAAGATCAGGCGTGCCGACCACAATAACAAGCGTTACGTGCGTTACAAAGTTTTCCTGACGGCCTATGGAGGCCAGAGTCCGACGGTTGATGATGTTATTATTAACTACAGCCCTTAAAATGCGACTAAAAGGAATTTCAAGTCTGCCGACAATGCTCCTCTTGGGAGGCATTATCATTGAAATCGCAATCGCCATTGCATTTTTAACTTACTATTTTAATGTTTCCAATTTTGCCGCCCGGCTTTCGGCGGAAGCATTGGCCGCCGCCAGGGCCGGCATTGATGACGCTACTATTAAAGTCGTCCTCAATAAAAATTGTCCGGATTCATCGTGTCCCTCTCCGTATACGCTCGCTTTAGGAGATCGCGCGGTAACGGTTACTATCTGCAAAGACACCTGCGCCGGAGTGGGTAAGCATCAAGTCACCGCGGTTGGCAGCGCCTTCGCGATTCGCAGGCAAATGGTCGCGATTTTGGAGGTAGACCCCGTAACCGGGGAAGTTAAAGTAGAATCGCTTAAAGAAACAGCGCTATGATTTTGGATAATATTAAAAATCTTTTGAATCCGGTTCCGGCAATCGGCGGTTTGGAAATTTCCGATTTAGTTTTGCGTTTCGCGGTAATTGAAAACGGCAATTTAAAACAAGCCTCCGTGCAGTTGCCGCCAGGATTGATAACCAACGGCAAGGTTCAAGACAAGGCAAAAGTGGTAGTCGGTCTGAAGGCCCTTCATCAGCAAATTGCTCCGCTCAACAAAATAATTCATGTTATCGCGCTAATTCCTTCAGACGACATTTACACGCAAGCGCTTGCTATGCCGCTTGTAGCCGAGAAAAATCTACGGGAGACCGCCGAACTTAATTTGCGAATGGTTTCCCCGATAGACATTAAGTCGTCTTATTATAGCTATCAGATTTTGGGCGAAAATCAGCAAGGCCAACTGGAGATTCTGGGCGCCTTTGCCAATTCTGCCAGCGTTGAGGAATTAATTGGCTTACTCAAAGAAGCGAACTTTTCCACGATCGCGGTGGAATTTTCTTCGTTGTCCCTTACAAGGGTGATTAAGGAGTATGCCGCCGGTTTGAAACAGGACGTTCCGTATCTTGTTATCAATCTTTCCAGCGATGGCCCGGATTTGACGATCATGAAAAACGGTAATCTTTATTTCAGTCTTTTTAAATCCTGGTCTTCTTTGCAAAAAGAAATCGGCGGCCGAAAACTTACGAGCCAGGACGTACAGGATTTTCTCATCAGCCATGTTAAGCAGATACTCAACTTTTATTCCAGCCGATGGGGCGCTTCGGTGACCGAGGTGTTATTGATAAGCACCCCGATCAGTAAAGAAATTACACAGGCCGTTAAGGTCAGTTTTGGATTAAATGTTCAGGTTTTGACGATAATGAAATTCGGCCAGCTTTCGCCTCTCTGGTATGGCGTTTTGGGAGCGGCCCTGCGCGGCCAACTGCCCCGCTCCAAAGATCGCCTTATAACGCTTACCGCCGTGGGTGTGGAGGAGGAGTATTTTCGGGAATCAACTATTCGTTTTATCAAGAGCTGGCGCAATGTTATTGCCGATATAGCCGATTTGCAGGCCAGGGTAAAACTTTTTAATAACAGCGTTGATTTAGTGGCCAAAATTCAGGAAGACACCGTTCCCTGGTCGCCGCTTTTTGTAAAATTGCGAACTTTAGCGGCCGAACAAGTGACTTTAGAGCGCGTTTCCGTGGACCCGTCCCTTAATACTCTGCTATCAGGCCGGGCGGTGAGCGATACGGCCGTCATTAGTTTCAAAAACAAAATGATTGAAGAGTCTAATTTCAAAGATGTGGTATTGCCACTTTCCAATATCAAAGCAAACACCGACGGCACGGTTTCGTTTATTTTGAATTTTAAAATTACTTCGCTAAAGTTTTAGCAACTCATATAAACCGTAGCTTGCTTTGTTGTGGGTTTTATGACAAAATATTGGCGGTTCTTCTCGGAGGCGTATATGCGCGAAGGGCCGAGAGTTTTCATTTTTCAGCAGAAAGTTCCGCGAGATGGACACGGTCCGGTGGTGATTGTTGCTCGTGATTTCATCGGGGCCGTCGCCATATTGTTTGCCCGTTATTATAGGAGGGGGCGTCCTCGTGTTTCTCGTGGAGAGGATAATGCCTTTTTTCGCAACTATTCCTATCGTTCGTATCCGTTGAAGGAGGGCGTCATTTTGGATCAAAACGGAACTTAGTCTCGTTTTAGTCCGTTAGCAACTTCCTCGAACACTCGTTCGAGGATTTTTTTGTCTTCGGCGGAGATTTTTTTCAAAACAAACTCGCCGGCTTTTTTTCTCGGCTTTATTATACCTATTGGACTTATAGGACCAATAGGCCTTATGCCGATTCTTAACCTCCAGAAGTTCTTGGTTTTTAGCGCGGCTTGCGCGCTTTCTACTCCGTGATGGCCGGCGGCGCCGCGACCGAAAGACAATTTATATTTTCCAAGCCCAATATCGCTATCGTCATGAACGAGTAAAAGTTCTTCGGGTTTGGCACCCGCTTTCTTTAATTCTTTGGCAACAAATTTGCCGGACTCGTTCATATAAACCTCTGACTTTATTCCTTTGTCTAGGTAATCAACAAATAAAAAACCAACGTTATGATAAGAGTTGGCATATTTTTTATCGGGATTGCCGAGACCGATGATGAGTTTTAGTTTCAAATCCATATTTCCCATTTTAACATCAGAACAATAAAATCAGGAAATAATAAAAAATCCTCTCCGAAGTACTTCGGAGAGGATCGGGGCGCATCCCTACGCGCCTTTGCGAACCAGTTCTGCCCAGCGCTGTTCGGCCAGGCGTTCCCACTTGCACCTGGTTGCCTCGCTGGCAAACTGGCACCGCCCTGCTTCAGAGATCAACCACTTGAGGACCACGGGCGAGGGGGCGCGCCGGATGCGATCCGCCAGGCTCAACTCCTTGATGTCCAGGGGCGGATTGGCCGAGGGGATTTTCTGCCAGCGTCGCTCGATGGCTTCCCGGCGCTCGGCGGCCATCTTGGCCTCGTGGGCATCAACGGCCTCGGCGCGGGAGTCCAGCGTCTTGTGGCGGCGCGAAACCCAGCCCGCCTCCCTGGCCTCCGCCGACTTCGCAAAACGAGACGGTGCGGACATAGCGGCCTCCTCTAGTAAGGGAACTATGACTATAATAGCAAAATTTTTAAGTAAAGTCAAATTTATTGAGGGGTCGGGTTAATTTTCAATTTTCAATTCTTAATTTTCATTGAATGTTTCAATTTTTGAATTTTCAAACCGTTTTGATAATTGTTTCATTCCTACCTGCCGGAAGGTAGGGTAAATTGATTTTAAGAAATTCTGGTCATCGGTTTGGGAAATATCGGAAGTTGTTATAATTTCTTTAGTCACGGTATTTATAATCCGCAATTTCCTCGCCCAGCCCTTCTTGGTCAGCGGCGCCAGTATGGAGCCGAACATTTCCAACGAAAATTATTTGATTATTGACGAAATTACTTATCGTTTTCGCGAGCCGGAGCGGGGGGATGTTATTGTGTTCCGTTATCCCAATGATCACTCGGTCTTTTTCATTAAAAGGATTATCGGTCTTCCCGGAGATAGAGTGGTGATAAACCGCAACACCGCCCTGGTCTTTGACGGAGAGAAAGAAATTAAGATTAGCGGGCCGGTTAACGGTCTTGTAGATACCGTTTTGGGCGAAAACAAGTATTTTGTCGTGGGAGACAACCGTTATAATAGTTTTGACTCCCGCAATTGGGGTCCGATCTCCCGGAGTGATATAGTCGGAATAGCGCGCCTGCGGGTGTTTCCAATTAACGAGTTCGGAATAATAAAAAATGGCCTCTAACAAGAAAGTAAAAAAATCCATAATTACCGTTCCGAAAGGAATGCATGACATCTTACCTGATGGGCAGCCGCTTTGGGAAAAAATACGCAAAATCGCCAAAGAAACGGCGGACTTTTACAATTTTTCCAGAATTGACACGCCGATATTGGAACGGGCGGAGTTGTTTGAGCGCTCGCTCGGGGAAACCTCCGATGTTATTGAGAAGCAAATGCTCGTTATCCGCGGCAAGGGCAGGGACTCGCTCGCTCTGCGTCCCGAAGGAACGGCGCCCATTGCCCGCGCCTACATTGAAAATGGCCTTAGCCGCCTCGGCCAGCCGCTGAAGCTGTATTATGAAGGGCCGATGTTCCGCCACGAACAGCCGCAGGCCGGCCGGTTCCGCCAGTTTCACCAAGTCGGCTTTGAAATTATCAGCAATGATAGCGACCCCATATACGATGCCCAGGTTATTATTGCCAGCTACCGTTTTCTTCAGGATTTAAAAATTAAAGATTTGAATTTACAGCTCAACAGTATTGGTTGCGCAAAATGCCGCCCGGTTTTTCGGAAAAAACTGATAGACTACTACTCTTCAAAAGAAAAATCTTTGTGCGGTGACTGCCGTCGTCGTCTGCGTCTTAACCCCCTTCGCCTTTTGGACTGCAAAAACGGGGGTTGTGTCGCTCTCAAAAAAGAATCCCCGAGTATTTTGGATACGCTTTGCTACGATTGCAAACGGCACTTCAAGAAAGTTTTGGAATTTTTGGAAGAAGTAAAGCTTCCATACACGTTGAACCAATTTTTGGTTCGCGGCTTGGACTATTACAGCAAAACCGTGTTTGAAATTTTTACTGAAGGGTCGGGGCTGGCACTGGCAGCCGGCGGCAGGTATGATTATTTGCTTGAAATGCTGGGAAAATACGCTCCCGGGGTTGGTGGGGCGGCTGGCCTTGAGCGTTTGGTGGAAGTTATCAAGTCTAAGGGGGTCAATTTGCTGGGACGGCCCAAGCCTAAAGTTTTCCTTATTCATATTGGTGACTTAGCGAAGGTTAAGGCTCTTTCTCTGATAGAAACATTGCGTGAATCCGGCTTGGATATATTGGAATCGTTGGGTAAAGAATCGTTACGCGCCCAGCTTAAAGCGGCTGACAAAGCCAGCTCTACTCTTTCTCTGATTTTTGGCCAGCAGGAAGCGTTTGAACAATCTATTATAATCCGTGATATGAAAAGTGGCGCGCAGGAAACTGTTCCGTTAAAGAAGGTAGTAGACGTTCTCAAACGGCGGCTACGCTAAGTTTCTACGAATAACGAATAAAATAATTAGCCATTTGCTTAATTAGCGGCCATTAGTTATTAGTAAGCGTATGGACTGCATATTCTGTAAGATAGCGAAAAAGGAAATCCCAGCCGAGGTTATTATGGAAACGGCGGAAGTCATGGCTTTTAGGGATACTCATCCGTCGGCGCCCGTGCACTATTTAGTTATTCCGAAAGAGCACATCCAATCCATTGCCCATTTGCAAAATAATCACAACGAAATTATCGCGAAGGTCATTTATGCCGCTAAAGCGGTTGCCGAAAAAATCGGGCTGAAGGGATACAAGCTGGTTTTTAACGTCGGTCGGGAAGGTGGGCAAATAATAGACCATTTGCACCTTCATTTGCTCGGCGGTTGGACAAAAAAAGAATAAATAGTTATTATCTAACAACTATGATGGAGGTAAGAAAAAAAGAGGGCGAAGCGGTTAATTCACTGATTTTCCGTTTCATCAAAAAAGTTCAGCAAAGCGGAATTTTGCGCGAGACAAAAAAGCGACGGTTTCATACGAGGCCGGTCAATCGCCTGAAGCGCAAATTGTCTGCCTTGCACCGTGAAGAGAAAAAACGCGAGCGGGAAATTGCCAAAAAATTGGGCGAATTTTAATGCTTAGAGAAAAATTGGCCGAAGATCTGAAAACCGCGATGAAAAGCGCCGATCCCAAAACGGTCGGCGTTTTGCGTTTGTTAATCTCGGCCATAAATAACAAAGCAATAGAAAAAAGAACCAAAACCGGCAGTGACGTGCTGACGGACGATGAAGTACTTCAAACACTTAACGGTGAGGCCAAAAAACGCAAAGAATCCGTAGAAATTTTTATAAAAGGCAATCGCGCCGATTTGGCGGAAAAAGAAAAAGGCGAGCTGGAAATTATTCAAACCTACCTCCCCAAATTAATGAGCCGCGAAGAAACCGAAAAGGCGGTGGACAGAATTTTGGCATCTGCGGCTCCCAAGGATATTGGCCTGGCAATGAAAGAGGTTATGAAGGAACTCCGCGGCAAGGCGGACTCGGCCATAATCAGCGAATTGGTAAAACAGAAAATCTCTAAGTAATCCAATGAAGGTTTTGGTGGAAAGTCTAGACGCCCGACTTGACCATTTGAAACCGGCCGTTAAAAAAACTGCCATCAAAGTGGCCGGTTTTTTAAAACAAAAAAATGTTTACTTAGAGGTCTGCCTGCTTCCCACGCGGCTTATGAATAAGAACGTGCTTTCGTTTCCCGCCCCCAAAGGATTCCCCCGGCCGGATATAAAAGGGAGATGGCTTGGGGAAATTTATTTAAATCCATCGTACATCAAGGAAAATGGGGAAAATTTGGTTTTCATGCTAATTCACGGCTTTTTACACCTTCTGGGCTATATGCACGACAAAAAAAGTGATAGAATAAAAATGCAGAACAAAGAAAAAGAGCTTTTGCAATTTTTGCGCATCAAACTATGAGTTCAAGTTACATTGTCGGTTTAGATATCGGTTCCAGCTCAATTAAAGCGGCAGTAGCCGAGGTGAAAAAAAACAAAACGCTGTCTTTGATTCAGACGTTTAAAATGCCGTCTGCCGGTTTGCGCCGCGGCGTGGTAGATGATTTACAGGAAGCTACCAGGGCAGTCAGTCAGGTTTTGGGCGAGATAAAGAAAATTTCCAACAACGCGATTAAAAACATTTTTTTGGGCGTTGGCAGTCCGGACTTCAAGACCCAAGCCTCAAAAGGAATGGCCGCCGTTGTTCGCGCCGATTCAGAAATTAATCAAGACGACATTGATAGAGCAACCGAAAATGCCCAGGCAATAAAATTACCGGGCAACCGAAGCGTTGTTCACTACGTTACCCAGCAGTACGTCATTGACGATATGGGAGACGTAAAAGAGCCGCTTGGTATGGTCGGCAATCGTTTGGAGGTTTTGAGTCTGATTATTCACGCCTTTGGGCCGAACGTTAAAAATTTAACCAAGTGCGTGGAAAGCGCTGGCGGCGGCGTTGCTGGTTTGATTTTCTCGCCGTTGGCGGCCAGCCGCGCGATCTTATCTAAAAATCAAAAAGAGCTTGGCACGGTTTTGGTTGACATCGGTTTCGGCAAGACCGGCATCAGCGTTTATGAAGAAAGTAAGCTTTTACACACGGCCGTTTTTCCAATCGGATCTGGCCACGTTACAAATGACCTTGCTATCCGCCTGAAGGTTTCCGTTCCTTCGGCTGAAAATATCAAATTGACTCTTGCGGGTACAGAATACAGGATTTGTGGCGTTGGCCAGAAAATTGCGATCAGATCGGAACTGCTTGGACCGCAATTTGTTGCTTCGGCACTAGCAGCATTTGCAGTTGGGCAAAATTTTTTAATTCAATCACTTCAAATCAAAAAATCCCTTGAAAAGATCAAGCCAATGAGCGGCCGGATGAGAATTATTGCTGGCAAAAAAAAATGTATTCTGATCGACGATACTTATAATGCCAGTCCGGTTTCGGTCAAGGCCGCTCTGGATGTACTGTCAGAAATTAAATATACTGGCCGCAAAGTGGCAATTCTTGGTAATATGAATGAGTTGGGTCAATTTGAAGCGGAAGAGCATCGTCTTATCGGCGAATACAGCCGAAACAAGGCCGATTTGATTGTTTTCGTTGGAAAAAACGCTCATTTAATGGCGAAAGCAAACGGCCAGGTGGAGAACATTTTAACTTTTGACAATCGTCAAGAGCTGATCAAACCACTCAATACTATTATTAAGTCAGACGATTTGATTCTGATCAAAGCGTCGCAGAACAATAATTTTTTTGAGGAAGTGACCAAACAATTACTGAAAAATCCAGCCGAAGCGTCAGAGTTGCTGGTGCGTCAAAGTAAAAAATGGATGAAGAAAAAGTGATAATTTTACGTTTTGCAATTTTTCATTAATTTATCATTGAACATTTAATTCGATGAAAAATGAATAATTAATGTGAAATGAGAAATGTCCAATAAAAAATAATAGACAGGAGTCACGATGGATGTGATTAAAGCTTTTTTTATCCGACCAGACGATTTGATCCGGATGAGTTGGTTCGCATTAGTGTCTTTCTCAGTGGCGATAGTTTTAACACCACTTTTAACCCGATTCCTTTATAAAAATAAGATCAGCAAGAGGATTCGGACAAGTG
>LCOU01000027.1 GCA_001003205.1 Parcubacteria group bacterium GW2011_GWA2_47_8b
AGTGTTAATGATTCTCTTTTCGCGTATCGCAAATTATAACAGCTGTTATTTCTTGCTTTAGTGAGATGCCCCCGTATCTTGGCCAGCTCAAAAATCTTCTTTTGGAGCCAATTAATGTGTTCTTTGCTGGCCGAAATGAATATTGTGTAAAACATGAAACTGGATTTCCACCGTGGGTCCCAGTAAGAATGGAAGGTCCCGTCGCCATCTAAATGGCCACGCAGAAAATCAAAGAAGTATTGGTTTGGTATCTCTAACTTACCGAGAGTTTTGGATTTATTTTCTGTGAGGCCTACTCGCAAAAGGAATCGGTAGAAATTTACATCACCAAACTGAATACGAAACACTTTCCTTTGCGTCTGCCCGGATATTTTTTGTCCAATCTTATTTTTGATTTCCAGACAGGCCCGGAAGTTTAACAGTTGTTCCTTGTCTTGAGAGGTGAGGTCAAAATGCCGGCCGTCCGAGGATAGATTGCCGTCAGTCGTTAATAGCCCTATAGCATAGGCAAAATCCGGCGACCATTTTATTTTCACTTTGTTTTGAGGCCTACCCATCCAAATCATCCTTATGAATCTGTTTAATATCATAACATACCTCAAGGTAATAGCGTATGCCAATGGTGGATAACTGCGGATAGCGTAGGCGTATTTGACAACCCCACCCTGTCCGTGCTACAATCTACCCAGTTCCTAACCAATATTTTTCACTACGAAAGGAGGCATCTGTGTGTGAGTTCATTTCCTGGATTGAGGTAGAGAGAAACGGAAAAAAAGAGATTTTGTACCTGGATGACCAGCTTTTGTCCGAGAAGAGAACCAGGGAGCTCCTGAAAGGCTCCAAGGACAACGATTTTCTCGGCCATCACGCCATCCGGGCGGCATGGAATCTCAAGGACGACGAAGGCAAGCAGGGTGAAGTCCGGGACTTCTGGAACACCCAAAAGCTCCCCAAGGAGCTCCGGGCCAAGCTCAGGGACTTCCCGACCTTCCAAAAGAACTTCGGGAAGATGTTTGAGTCCTATGCCCAACCGGATGACCTGAGCTACGTCGTCAAGAACGCACCGGGGAGCTGGAAGAAGCTCAAAGACCTCTGCCTGGCCCCTTTCCTGAAGGACGCGAAGACCAAAACTCTCAAGGTCAACGCCCGGTACGATCTCTCCATCAACGAACTGGTCAAGGCCAGCAAGCAGGACTACGTGAATCCAGACATCACCGACCAGCACTTCCCGACAAAGAAGTGTCCCGCGACGAAGAAGGAGATGGTCCTGCTCCATCTGAACAAGAACGTCAGCGCCAAAGTGACCATGATGGTCATGAAGCAGTTGAAGCTCCGGCCTGGCACCGTCAAGGAGCTTCTCTCACTGTCCATCGATGACCCCAGCCTCCAGTGGAAGTTCCTCGTCATTGCCCCTGG
Organism: Parcubacteria group bacterium GW2011_GWA2_47_8b; assembly: GCA_001003205.1. GTDB lineage: Bacteria > Patescibacteriota > Minisyncoccia > UBA6257 > WO2-44-18 > 2011-GWA2-47-8b. Next base: position 1,417 of record LCOU01000027.1, read on the forward strand.
TTCTGTCTGGCGGCGCGGCGTTGGCAGCCGGCTCGTCCCATGCCTGTGGGTTCACGCTGGCGATCGCAGCCTGAACCTGCGCTGGTACGAGGGCGATTGGTGCGCGGATGGTCGGTTCTTGTGCGCGCGAGTTTGATTTCAGGCCCTTGGACACTTGGACCCCGCCCCGTTTCGAGTAATCGAAACGGGGCATTTTTAATTTTCCAAAAAGTTATTGGGTTAGGCGGCAGATTTTTGTTCCTGGCCGGTGCCGATTTTTTGTCGGGTTTCGCGCTTGGAAAGGTCGCGGATGTAATACAGTTTGGAGCGGCTAACTTTGCGCGGTGAGTTCAAGACGTCAACCTTGCTTATCCGCGGCGAATGGACGGGAAAAATTTTTTCTACTCCCACTCCGGCCACCGTTGCCCGAACGGTAAAAGTAGCGCCGGGTTCATTGCCGTGTTTGCGAGCCAGAACCAGCCCTTCAAATTTACTTAAGCGTTCTTTGTCGCCTTCCTTTGTTTTTTCCCAAACGCGTATTGTCGCGCCGGATTTTATTTTTTCCGATATTTCTTTAGAAATCATGCTACGTAATATAATATAAAGAGGTAGATTATGCAATTAAAGACAATGTTTAAAGGTATGATTCAAAATAAGTCCCACTTCTAACGGGATGCAAATTCTCGCTGACATTCGCCTATTGGGGAGGGGAGGGGTTTCTGGTATTGAGGAATACACCCGTAATTTAATGCGGACGCTTTTGAAAACTGACCAGCAAAACGATTACTCGCTTTTTTATAATGGATTCCGAAAATTTTCAATTTCCCCGCCTACGCCAAGCCTGCCTGCCGGTCAGGCAGGGCTTCGGCGGGCAGGCAATTTTCAAACCAAAATTATAAACTGGCGAATTCCCAACAAACTTTTTGATATGTCCACGCGGTTTTTGGGTTGGCCGGCTATAGATAAAATTGTTAAAACCGACTTGGTTTTCAGCCCGCACTTTAATATTTTGAAAACTGCCAAAGCGCCCCGTATAGTTACTTTTCACGACCTTTCTTTTTTACACCATCCGTATTTTTTTTCACGGAGACAGCGATTTTGGCACTGGCTTCAGGGCATAAAGGAACAGGCGCGGAGGGCCGACAAAATCATAGCCGTTTCGGAGTTTACAAAGTCCGACCTCGTAAATTTATTGGGCGTTCCTACGGAAAAAATCCAGGTCATTTATTCTGGAATCGCCGAAGAATTCAGAGCAATCGCGAATAATGCGAATTTTCTTCCAAATAACGCAAATAAGCCATTCATCTTGTGCTTGGGGACGCTAGAGCCGCGCAAAAATGTGACGGCCATAATCCGCGCCTTCAATATTTTGAAGGCCGACCCGAGTTTCAAAGATTGGCAGTTGGTAATTGCCGGGCGGCCGGGCTGGCTTTTCAAAAATATTCTCAAGGAAGCAAAATTGTCAGTTTGGCGCGACGACATTATTTTTAGAGGCGCGGTTAGCGGAGACGAGCGTGTTTTGCTGTATAATTTAGCTAGAGTCTTTGTCTACCCGTCGTTTTTTGAGGGATTCGGCTTTCCGCCGCTGGAAGCCCAGGCATGCGGCTGTCCGACGGTTGCCGCCGACCGAACTTCGCTTCCCGAGATTTTGGGCGACAGCGCTTTGTTGGTTAATCCCTGGAAGGTTGAAGACTTGGCGGGGGCCATTAAAAAAGCGGCAACGGACGAAAGGGAGCGGAAGCGTCTTATCAAAAACGGTTTGGAAAACGCGCGACGCTTCAGCTGGGAAAAAACCGCGAAACAAACGTTAGAACTATTTAATCAATATGCATAAACGGCACTTGGATATCCAACATCCCCTGCCTGCCGGCAGGCAGGGAAACCCCCGGCAGCGGGTTTTTCCTAACCTCGCTAAATCAATAGAAATTCCCTACGTCAAAATTGACCGGCCGGAGCCGGAAAGGAGAAATCATTTCAAAATTCCGGTTTTGGCGGCGCTCGTGATTTTTTTGCTGATTGTAGGATTTTTTGGCTTGAATTTGGCGCGCTTTAAGCAGCGGGCCGAGACTGCCGCACCAATCGTCCACGACAATTTCAAAGAGGGAGTGGCCGCGTTGTTGAGGTTTGATTTGGGTTCGGCCAAAGATTATTTCCAGGCCGCTTCCGGCGAGTTAAGCGATCTTACCGCCAACTCTCCACTGAAAACGGTGCCAGCGATTTTAAAAAATCTTTTTCAGATTAGCCAGACTGCCGTTGCCTTTAGTGAAGACTTGCAAAACCTGGAAGCTAACGGGCTTGCGATGATTGTCGGCAAAAAGGGGGCGATGGTGATTAAATTACTGCACGACATTCAGGATCGCTTGGCGCAAATCAGCGGCCTAAGCTCTGAATTAAAAGTTCAAGCGGCCGGCGCCGGCTATAACGTGGATGCCGAAACCGGCGATGTCAGTTCAAAATTTCCGGAAGCCGACCGTTTTTTAACGGCCGTTTTGGCGTGGCTGGAAGCGCCCAAAAAACAGCGGCTGCTGATTTTTTTCCAGAATCCTTCGGAGATTCGTCCCGGCGGCGGGTTTATCGGCAGTTACGGGAACATTACCCTTTTCCAGGGGAATCTTCTGGATTTGGAGGTGCGCGATATTTATGACCCCGACGGTCAATTGAAGGCCAAAATTATCCCCCCCAAGCCTCTGCAGGGAATTACTGGCGTCTGGGGCGCTCGTGATGCCAACTGGTTTTTTGATTTTCCGCTTTCGGCCGAAAAAACCATTGATTTTTTGGAGCTTTCCAAAATTTATAGCGAGAAAGGCATCAAGTTCAGCGGCGCCGTCGCCGTTAATGTTGAATTAATAAAAGATGTTCTGGAAATTATCGGGCCGATAGAACTTCCCGAATATCAACTGACTCTTACTCCCGATAATTTTTTGGAAGAGGTCCAGCGGGAGGTGGAAACTGGTGATGATAAATCCAGGGGAGAGCCAAAAAAAATACTTAAGGTGCTGACACCGATTCTATTTGAAAGGCTCGGCAACTTAAACGAGGACCAAAAAAGCAGGCTACTGGATAAATTGACTGCCCGTTTTGCCAATAAGGATATCATGGTTTATTTCCGGGATTCGACAATAGAAAATTACCTGCAAACTCTCGGAGCGGCCGGTGAAGTCGCCCGGTTGCCCGATGATTTTGTCGGCGGGTATCTTGCGGTAGCCAACGCCAACGTTGCTGGAGGAAAAAGCGATGCTTTTATTGACCAGCAAATTACCCTGGAAAGCAAAATTGACTCTACCGGATTGGTAAAAAATCATCTGGTCGTAAGGCGTTCCCATGGCGGAGAAAATGAAAAGGATTGGTGGTACCGTTCCACCAATCATAACTATCTCCAAATTTTTACGGAACCCGGGACAAAATTAATATCAATGTCCGGCGACACTAAAAAAGTCATTAAACCATTGGTAAATTACAACGCCGGCAATTACGAACCGGACTCCGATTTGGTGGCCGTTGAAAGGAAGGGGGGTCTGGCTTTCGGAAAGGAAAACTTCTCCGCCTGGTTGGACGTAAAAGCCGGCGCGTCAAAAGATTTAGTTGTGGATTATGCCGGTTCACAGCACTTAAAGCTCGGCAATCTTGCCTATCAATTTATTTTTGACAAGCAATCCGGCGTGCGCGGGGGATTAGAATACGCGATTGAGGCGCCGGACGGTTATCATTGGAAAGAGAGCCAGTCGCGGACTTTTAAATACGCTAACGAGAATCCGCCGGCCCGAATTGTTCTAAATTTAACTCTGGAGGAAGATCCGCGCTGATTCTCAATCGGCTGCCGGTCGGCAGGGTCAATTCCAACGATTCGGCGTGAAGAAACATTCGGGAAAGGCCAGCCGGCGCCGGCTTTTTACCATACAGGTTGTCGCCGACTATGGGATGGCCGATAGACGCAAGATGGACTCTAATTTGGTGCGTGCGGCCGGTCATGGGCTCCACTTCCAAGAGCGTATAATTTTCAAAGTAGGTTTTAACGCGGTATAAAGTTTTGGCTTCTTTGACCATTTTGGCATTTTGGACGTGAACAGTCCTTTTGGTCGTGCCGCTTTTGAGGCCGAGCGGTTTTTCAATCAGTCCGGATTTAGGAGTTACTCTTCCCCAGACCAAGGCGAGATAGGTTTTTTTAATTTGGTGCGTTTGAAAAAGATTTTTTAGGTACTCAAATGTTTTTTGATTGCGAGCGACGATTAGTACGCCGGAAGTATCTTTATCTAGTCTATGCACGATGCCTGGGCGCTCCTGGGTCCCCTGCCTGCCGGCAGGCAGGTCGCCGACGTTTTTTACTTCAGGAAATTTTTTAACCAGCCATTCTGCCAAATTTGGTGAATCGCCGTGCACCAAAAGACCCGCTGGTTTATTAACCGCAAGCAGGCTTTCGTCTTGATAAAGAATCTCCGGTTGTGTCATGTGCGCCTTGGAGGGATCGAACCTCCGACCTTTTCAATGTCAATGAAACGCTCTACCACTGAGCTAAAGGCGCATTAATATTTTATGTGCTGTGCGTGTGGAAGGAATCGAACCTTCGACCTCTGTCTTATCAGGACAGCGTTCTGCCACTGAACTACGTGCCCAAATTTTTAGTGCGGGGTCAGGACAGCGCTCCCTGCCTGCCGGCAGGCAGGTACCACTGAACTACACACGCGGAACATTCGTAGATTACGAATCACTTCGCGATTTTCAATTCGTTGAATTTTTCCAGATTAAAAGTAGCAATTTCCGGCACTTTTAGCAAATCATTGCCGGAAATTACGGAAACCTGCGCAACTAGCACGTTGATGATATAAATCACGTAGATGATGAGGGCCAGCGAAAGCAGGGCGCTGGAAATATAGAAAATTAAGCTGTGCTTTGACATGTTATTGGTAGTATACCTGGCCGTCGGCTATAAAGTTGAAACGATCTAGCCCCCCTTGCCGCGTTACGTCCATTGAATTGATTTTAATAAAAAGCCGGCTCTTTTCCAGGTCTTGGAGAAAGCGAATGATATTGCTATAGGACGAGTTGCCAGTTACGGCGAACCTAATATAGTTCGGCCGACCGGCGACAGCCGGCTCTTCCGTTCCGAAGTTAAATCCCAGACTGATGCCGTTTTGTTTGGCGAGATCTATTAGGTTCGGGCCGAAATTGATTAAGCGGTCTTTGGGCGGCAGGGCGCCGTTTAAGATATTGAATAACGGTTCGGCTTTGTCAGAATCGCTTCTAAGGGCCGCCAAAGATTCGGTGGCGCGGGCGCGGAAAACCAATTCGCTCTTTTGGTAATCTGGGCGATAACGATGGCCAGCGCAACCACTCCCAAGGCAATGCCCAACTGCTTCAAAACTTGCCTTTTAAAAACATTCATTACTATTATTATACATTATTTATGGGCATGAATCCCGTTAGAGACAACCAAGAATATGAATACACGCCTATTGGCCGAGCCACGGTCGCCTTTGGCGACCTGTCTCTAACGGGATGAACGAGCGCGAAGCTTATAATGTTTTAAACATTCTCCACTTCGGAGATATTTTTAATATGAATAAGTTGAGAGGCAATTTTCCGTCCTGGACAGCGGCTTGGCATGCCTTGGGAAAAAAGAGCAAATTGGACCCGGAGACCGAATGGGGAAAATTGGAAAAACACGGTGTTAATTTGATTCTTGCCGGCGAGCCCGACTTTCCGGCTTTTTTAAACGAAATACCCAACCCTCCATTGGCCATCTATATAAAAGGTGCGCCACTTGATGAGCATCCCAAGATAGCGATTATCGGGACGCGTCGCGCCACCCTTAACGGCCGGGGGATTGCCAAAAATTTCGCTCGCAACATTGCCGGTTCCGGAATTACTGTTGTCAGCGGTTTGGCTCTCGGTATTGACGCGGCGGCTCACGAGGGCGCGCTGGATGCGAAGGGAAAAACCATCGCCGTTTTGGCGAATGGCTTGGATACCGTGTACCCCCGCCAAAATGCCGCTTTAGCCGCCCGGATTCTGAAATCCGGCGGCACGCTAATCAGCGAATACTCTTTCGGCGGAGAGACGCTGCCTTACCGTTTTTTGGAGCGTAACCGCATTGTCAGCGGGCTTTCGTCGGGCGTTGTGGTGGTGGAAGCGCCGGAGGGTTCCGGGGCTTTGGCGACCGCGAATTGCGCCGTAGAGCAGAACCGTGAAGTTTTCGTGGTGCCCGGACCGCTTAATAACGCTAACTATGCCGGTTCCCACAATTTATTGCGTAGCGGAGCCAGATTGGTTGCCCGGCCGGAAGATGTTTTGGATGATTTGAATATGTTGGCCGACACCGATGCCGCGCCGCTTTTGCGGTTTCCCGTTGAGAATTTAAGCAAGGAACAAAAAAAGATTTTATCCGCATTGGAGGGCGCCGGCGAGCCGATCGGAGTTGACAAAATTGGGGAATTGACCAAAATGGATGTTTCCGTCATCAGCCGCAATCTGACTTTTTTGCTAATTCAAAGTATTGTTAAAGAAGAAGGCGGCCGTTATCAAATTTCTAAATAATGAATCTAGTAATTGTAGAATCACCAACTAAGGCAAAAACTATATCCAAGTTTTTAGGCTCTGATTAGCGACGCCAAAAAAAGCTCCGAGGTAATTCTCGCGACCGATGAAGACCGCGAGGGCGAGGCTATTGCCTGGCATTTAGCGCAAATTTTGGGATTGAAGCAAATCAAAAGAATTGTCTTCCACGAGATAACCAAAAACGCTATTGAGAAGGCGCTGCAAAACCCGCGCGGCCTTTACACGAATCTTATTGATGCCCAGCAGGCGCGGCGGGTTCTGGACCGTTTAGTTGGCTACAAACTCTCGCCATTTTTGTGGAAAAAGGTGGCTCGCGGACTTTCGGCCGGCCGGGTGCAGTCGGTGGCGGTCAGGTTGATAGTTGAACGTGAAAACGAAATACGGAAATTCAAAGCAGAGGAATACTGGACCGTCGTTGCGGAGTTGCTCAAAGATTCCGAAGTTGCCGAGTTTGATTTGGTGAAAATAAACGGACAGCCGTTAGACAAGTTTGCGATCCGCGACAAAGAACGGGCCGAGCAAATAACCGCCGAACTTAAAAAGTCAGACTTTGTCGTGGGTTCCGTTCGCCGCAAGGAGGTCGCCAAACATCCGCCGGCGCCTTTTACCACAAGCACGATGCAGCAGGAGGCGGCCAAGCGGTTGGGATATTCCGCCAAAAAAACGATGTTCATCGCCCAGCACCTTTATGAAAACGGGCACATTACTTATATGCGTACCGATTCGGTGAATTTGTCTGAAGAGTCGGTTATTGCCGCTCGGGGGTGGCTGGAAAAAGAATTTGGCAAAGAATATACCCTGTCATCGCCCCGTCTTTTTAAATCCAAATCAAAGCTTGTTCAGGAAGCCCACGAAGCGATCCGGCCCACCAATGTTTTTGAAGTTCCGGGAAAAATAGAACTCAAGGACGAGAGCGAACAAAAACTATACAAAATGATTTGGCAAAGGTTTGTCGCCTCGCAGATGCCGGCGGCAAAGGGCGCGCTGACGTCGGTGGAAGCCTTCGCCGGCATTTATACCTTGCGCTCTAACGGCCAGCAGATTATTTTTGACGGATATCTCAAGGTTTGGCCGCAAAAATTTTCTGAAAAAACCCTGCCGTCATTTAATGAAGGGGAACGTCTTACGGCACAGGATATTAAATCGTCACAGCATTTTACCGAGCCGGCGCCTCGCTATT
>LCOU01000028.1 GCA_001003205.1 Parcubacteria group bacterium GW2011_GWA2_47_8b
AATTTTCAATTTACAATCAATGACTAATGACACAATTTTCAAACAAATACGACTTGGAAGAGCGAACCGCGAAATTTGGAGAGGCGGTAATTGTCTTATGCAAAGCCATCAAACAAGACTTCATAACCAGATCAATAATAGACCAGCTCGTGAGATCGGCCACTAGCGTTGGTGCCAATTATATGGAAGCAAATGGCGCTAGCTCTAAAAAGGATTTCAGAAATAAGATTTTTATATGTAAGAAGGAAGTGCAAGAAACAAAGCATTGGTTGCGAATGTTGGTCAAATGCGTACCCGAATTAAGCGAAGAATTAAAAAAGTTATGGAAAGAAGCGCAGGAATTAACTATGATTTTTCAAAAAATCACCTCGTCATTAAATGAGAAATTGACTAATTGAAACATTCAATGAAAATTGTAAATTGGAAATTGAAAATTAAGTAGGAATTTAAAAAGCTATGAAGTTCAAAAAAATCATAATTTTCTGCATAGTCTCCGCTCTCGCTCTCATCATAGTCCTAGGCTGGTCGCCTTTAAGCGCGGCGACCAGGAAGGTTGTCAACCAACTCCGCCTCGCCAGCACATTGAATGATGGCTTAGTTGGTTATTGGAGTTTTGACGGAAAAGATATGAACTGGGGCGATTCTTCCAATGAAGTAACCGACGCCAGCCCATCCGGCAACTCCGGAAACATCAGCGGCTTTGGCCAAGAAGGAGTTAGGCCGGGCGTCGTCGGCCAAGCCTTAAGTTTTGACAACGTAAATGATCAAGTTGCGATGGGTGCTACGGGTTTAACCGGTGATGTCACGGCCACTTGGTCGGCGTGGATTAAGGCCAACAGCACGGCCTATGTCGGCTATGACAGTCCAGTTGCCATCATCGGCAGTACGGCAGCTCTTGGGGCTTTTAGTCTATTTTTGAATAGCACCGGTTCGGGGGTGGTGAGCCTGACGTATGCTGGTGGAAATAACTGCGCCACTGCCGCTGGTGTGGTTACTGCGGGAAGATGGTATCACTTGGTTGGAACCAAAACAGCCGGGGCTATTAATACGACCAGCACAATTTATGTTGATGGTGTTGCGGTATCCTGTACCGGCTCGGCATCCACTCCCAATGTTGCCGCTGGAGGTACGACGATTGGTAGTTGGCCTGGGACGTATTTTTTTGACGGCCTAATAGACGAGGTTAGATTATATAACCGCGCCCTCTCCGCCGGCGAAGTTGCCTACCTATACAACAAGAACGCTCCGCAAAACAGAACTACGCTCAATAAGCAAAAAAACCAGCCCAACGACGGTCTTGTCGGGTACTGGAATTTTGACGGGAACAATATGAACTGGGGCACGGGAATCGTAACCGACGTCTCCGGCCAAGGCAACGATGGTGTCGTCTCCGGAATGGCAACGACTACCGCCCCCGCCATTGGCGTCGCGAGCCAAGCCTTAAGTTTTGACGGGGTGAATGACTATATAGATGCCGCAACGACGGGGTTTTTGAGTAATACCGGAACAATATCTTTATGGATAAAAGCGGGTGTATATACAGGAACTGACGCGGTTCCTTTCTCTTCCGTCATAGACAGCAATAATAGAATATATCTTGATATGGGCACTTCTCATACGACTTGGGATTTTAATATTGGAAACGGTACTTCGGTGAATACCTATTTTTTTAGCGCATCCGCGGTTTCTCAAAACACATGGCACCACGTTGTCATGGAGTGGAATAGCACCTCTATGTGGGGTTATTTGGATGGCGTTCTTGGTAGTGACGGAACAGATTCCTTTAGTATAAACAACACATTTTGGGCAAATACAGTGCGTATTGGACGCTATGCCGCGGCAAGTCCAGCGGCGTTATTCAGGGGTCAAATAGACGAAGTCCGCGTATACAACAGAGCCCTCTCCGCCGGCGAAGTAAAGGAGCTCTACGAATCCGCCGCGCCGGAGTTTCGCTCCAAAGCCAACGTCTCCCAAGACACTTTTATGAAAGAAGGTTTGGTCGGCTACTGGCCCTTTGACGGCAAATACATGAACTGGGGCACGGGAATCGCAACTGACGTCAGTCCGTCAGGAAACAATGGCGTGGTCTCCGGAATGGCAACGACTACCGCTCCGGCCGTTGGTATCGCTGGCCAAGCCCTCAATTTTGACGGGACAAACGACTGGATAAACGCGGGAAGCGCGGGAAGTACATTAACGGATAATTTTACTCTTTCCGCGTGGATTAAAACGTCAATAAAAACTCAAAATGATAGAATTATAGCCAGGCGTAGTGGGGCGAGTACACAATGGGATTTCATGAAAGACAGTAGTTCTAGGCTTGCTATGTTCACCGGCACCACTTATACAGCTGTACCCACTAATACAATAGACGACGGAGGTTGGCATTTAGCAACGGTGGTTATAAACGGTTCAAGCTCGCGTTTCTACGCAGATGGATTGCCAATCGGAAGTACGTTCAGTCCCACGATTACAGCCCAAGCGGTGAATACAGAAATCGGCTCTTTTCAGAGCGGGGTGGCTTCTACCTTATTTCAAGGCTCCATCGACGAAGTCCGCGTATATGATAGAGCCCTCTCTGCCGGCGAAGTCCTCCAACTCTACAACGCCACCAAGCACTAAACTTTAGCCGTCAATATAACGACATCGTAAGTCGTTAATTCTCAACGCCCTCCGAGAGCAGAGAGCAGTTGCCGCTAATCTAACGACTTACGATGTCGTTAATATTATTCCAATGGTAGTTGCCTCGCTTTGCTCGGCAACCGCAAACCCTCCAGTTACCGTCAATATAACGACATCGTAAGTCGTTATATTGAACTACTCAAGGGTCGTTTTTCCAAGATCATTCACGTCCAAATTCTTTAACCAATTTTTTATTTTATCCTCATATCCTTTCGTCCCGCCAAAAAATTCCAGCAGGAAGTCTCTCTGGGTTACCGATGGGAAATTTTTCTTTCCTAAATAGTCTAAGTGACTGCTCCAGCGGTATTTCTCCAAAAATTTTATTGCCACTGCAGAATTTTGTAATTTTCTTTCCCTCCATTCCGGTGTTTTTAAATCAAGCGGGTTGAAGTGTATGTAGTAGGGGAGATGGATAAAATGAGCCTCCTCGGTAACTTGTATTGCTTTAAATCTTCCTTGAAACAAAGCGCCGCTTCTTTCGTATTTTTCATTGAAGTATTTTGCATAGCCGATGTTTAATTTTTTCATAAATTGAGTTACGCCGTCATCAAAATTCGGTTTTAGCAGTAGATGATAATGGTTGGGCATCAAACAAAAAGCCAAAACGTCCACCAATAATTTCCTCGGTTTTCTTTCCCTAACTCCAATATAACGACTTGCGATGTCGTTAAAATTGGGGCGATTGCGAAAACAGTAGGCGGTATTATTTACCTGTTCCGTGTCGTTAAACTCAAATAAGTCGTGCAGGAATCGGGAATAGTCCCCGTCATCAATAAAAATTTTTCGCTTATCCACGCCTCGGTTGAGTACGTGGTAAATTTCATTGGCCGAGAATGCGCGTTTCATGGTTCTTATCAGTTTACTCTAATATAACGACATCGCAAGTCGTTATATTAGCGAGGTCCTCCAACTCTACAACGCCTCCAAGCACTAAACTTTAGCCGTCAATTAACGACTTACGATGTCGTTAATATTATTCCAATGGTAGTTGCCTCGCCGCGTAGCTTTTTGGTGAGTTATTTTGGTGACTTATTAGCGGAACTCGCTGTGGATAACGCGTTGAGATTATTATGCTAAAATAAATGATATGGACGATGATATAAAAGTTACTACGGGAGAGGGGATGCCGCCGGAAGTTCCGCCAGTTGTGCCTCCGCCCGTGACGAGTCAAGCTCCTTCGGCAGGTTCAGGGCAAGCTGTGCCTCAGCCGGATTTTTTTGCTCCGGAAACTTTTGCGCCGTCGCCGATTCCCGGAGGCGCTACAGCCACTCCCACAGCTCCAGCCACTCCTGCGGCTCCTGCCGCTCCCGGCGCCGCTAAGCCAAAGACGGCGATTTTGATAATCGGCGCGATTGCTTTTATCGGTGTTGTCGGTTCTCTTGCTTATTTTGTAATTTTTCCGGCATTGTTTGGGCAGAAAAAAGGGGCGGTTACCGAACAGCCGCCGGCGAATGAAGTTTCTACGCCCGCTCCTGCCGCGCACCAGAGCTATCTTGTCACTCCGCCCGCCGCCGAAGCTCAACTCAATCTTTCAGATAGGAATTATCCGACAATTATTCTAGCTCTCCAAAACGAAGCCTTTAACCAGCTTGCTGACGGGCAATTTAAGGAAATAAAAATTTCCGATGCCAACGGGCAGGTGCCGTTTTCTGACTACTTGGTTGGTGTAATTCCGGCCACAACGGCGTTAAGCGTGGGCAATTGGTTTGAAAACGATTTTACCGCGCTTCTTTATTACGACAGCAAAGGAGTCTGGCCGGTTTACGTTGCGAAATTAAAAGCGGGTGTAAGTTCGGAGTCTGTTCTGGGCGGATTCGGCGAGATAGAGCCGGTTCTGGAATTGGGTAATATGTATTTATTGCCGCCCGGAACGTTTTCGGGTTTCAAAAATGGCAAGGTGGGAAGTTATCAGACTCGGTATTCCGTCGGTACCCAATCAGGGGCGTCGTTCAATTATGGAATTGTCGGCGACTATTTCGTGGTGAGCACAAATTACGATGCTCTCAAGTCCGTTTTGCCGCTGCTGGGGTTATAGAGTATAATCCTTTTATGGCAGTAACAAAAAAAGAACTGGACGAATTTCACAAACGCCTTCTCAAAGAGCAGAAGGAAATTGTAAAGCAGCTTGCCGATTTAGGCGGCGTGCCGGATATGGGAAGCGATACCGAGGGAGAGACATTTGACGAAGAGGCCGACGAAGCGGAGGAATACCAGAAAAATCTTGGATTGAGGCAAGCGCTGAAAGAGCGGCTCTTGGATGTTAAAAATGCGCTGGATAAATTGTTTAAGAACGAATACGGCCGTTGTGAAAAGTGCGGAATGGAAATTGAAGCGGAGGTTTTGAAAGTGGACCCGGAATCTCGGTATTGCAAACACTGCAAGAAGTAATTATGATGTTGGTTAATGTCCAACATCTCCAAAATTTTTTCGGCTGAACTGGAAGGGGTTGATGCGCGGCTGATTGAAGTGGAGACTGACATAAACGTCGGTCTGCATTCTTTTAATATAGTAGGTCTGGCGGATAAGGCGCTTTCCGAGGCGAAAGAGCGCGTGAATTCCGCGCTCAAAAATATCGGCGTCAAAGCGCCCAATAAAGAAAATCGCAAAATTGTGGTGAATCTCGCGCCGGCGGACATAAAGAAGGCCGGTTCGCAGTATGATATTGCCATCGCGATAGGATATCTTCTGGCGAGCCAGCAGATAAAAGATTTTGACTCCGAGGATAAGATTTTCGCGGGGGAACTTTCACTGTCGGGCAAACTTCGCCCGATTAACGGCGCTTTGAGTATCGCGCGTCTTGCCAAAAAACTTGGAAAGAAAAATTTATTCGTGCCGAAAGGAAATGCCGAGGAAGCGGCAATTTTGCAAGGGGTAAATGTTTTTGCGGTCGGCAGCTTGAACGAACTTGTTGACCATTTAGAGGGGCGTTCTTTGATTGTATGCCAGCCGGAGACTCAAATTGCTTGCAGGGCGGGCGGGGATTTTCCGGACATTTCCGAAATTAAAGGACAGGAACATGCCAAGCGCGCCCTTGCCATTGCTGCGGCAGGCGGCCACAACATTTTGATGTTCGGACCGCCAGGAACGGGAAAAACTATGCTGGCGCAGGCGCTAAATTCCATTTTACCGCAACCCAGTTTGGATGAAATTGTTGAAATGACCCAGATTTACAGCTCGGCCGGCGAGCTGGCGGGGGAGCCGTTCGTAAACTACCGGCCATTTCGAGCGCCGCACCACTCGGCATCTTTGGTTTCGGTTGTCGGCGGCGGCCAAAATCCCAGGCCGGGGGAAATAAGCCTGGCGCATCGCGGCGTTTTATTTCTGGACGAACTGCCGGAATTCCACCGCGACCTTCTTGAGGCGCTCCGTCAGCCGCTTGAAAGCGGCAAGGTGATGATTTCCCGTTCGCGGCAAAGCCTGAATCTGCCGTCCAAGTTTATTTTAGTCGCGGCAATGAACCCTTGCCCGTGCGGTTTTTACGGGGACGCCGAAAAAGCCTGCCGCTGTAGCGCGTATGAAGTTTTTCGTTACCAGAAAAAAGTTTCAGGCCCGTTGCTGGACAGAATTGACATTCAAATTGACGTGCCGCGCCTAAAAATTTCCGAACTGCGCGGCGAAAAGAAAAAAAGCGAGGACGGTTTGATAAAAAAAGTATTAGCGGCCAGAAAAATTCAGGCGGAGCGATTCGTGGGCCACAAGTTTTTGACCAATTCGGAGATCCCGTCAAAACTTTCCGAAAAAATGATTCCGCTGGAAAAACCGGCCGAAGAATTTTTGAAAGAAATTTTTGACCGTTCAATGATTTCCGCGCGCGGCTACTACAGAATTTTAAAAGTTGCGCGAACCATCGCCGATATGGAAATGTCCGATAAAGTCAACGCCAATCATCTGGCTGAAGCGTTCAGTTATCGCGTCAAAAATCCGGAGCTTTAGGGTTGTTGACTTTTTTTTAAGTG
>LCOU01000029.1 GCA_001003205.1 Parcubacteria group bacterium GW2011_GWA2_47_8b
TGCCAGTATAAGAATTATAATTGCCAATTGCAATTTTTCCTGTTAAAATTCCTCCGGTTCTTTGAGGGGCAAACCAATGGGCTGGCCAAGATTGCTGGTGCTGGTCCGGCACGCGGAATCCGAGGGGAATATTCTTTCACAAAGCGAAAGAGCCCAATGCGGAGTTTCCACCCACGCTTATAAGCTGACGGAGCGGGGCCGGAAGCAGGCAGAGATAACAGGGCAATATTTGAGAAAAAAATTTGCTGAGTTTTCCGCCTATTACGTTTCCTACTACCAACGCTCCAAGGAAACTATGGCCATTATGTATCCTAATGCTCGCGTTTATGAGGACCCGCGTTTGGCCGAAGCGCAGCGGGGAATATGGCACACAATGACGGAGGAGCGGATAAGGCAGAAATTTCCGGAGGAAATTGAAAGAAAAGAACGCGAGGGGTTGTACCACTACAGGGCGCCTGGCGGGGAAAACTGGCCGGACGTGGAACTTAGAATTCACAGTTTTTTGGGAACGCTTAGCAGGGATTACGAAGGACATTCCGTTATCATTGTAGCTCATGGTCATTGGCTGATACTTTTTGAAAGATTGGTGCGTCATTTTTCAATTGATGAGGCGGTGCGAAGATATCAAAATTTCACGATAGAAAACGCGTCCGTGACCGTCTACGGCGGCCTGATCATCGGCGGCAAGTCCAGACTAGTCCCGATTGCAAGAGATGTTGTCCCCTGGAAGGGACAAGTATAAGTCGCAAAAGAAAAAACCCCTCCGATGTACATCGGGGGGGTTTAAAATTTAGTTTCACCCTTAAATGAACTAGGGAATCAATTCTTTTTTAATCGCATCGGTCGCCTGCTGGGTGGCGGTTTTTTTGGCAAATGGGAAAAATTTTTTCTGCCTTTGGTAGGAAAATCATCAAGTGAAAGATTTTCAAATAGTCGTTTGCCGCCGGCATTGGGAAGCAAAATACTGACGCCGGAAATGCGCAGATAGCAGGCATGAATTAAGTTGGTGGCATACATTCCGACAACGGTATCCATCATAGGAAGTAAGGTATCGTCAATTTTGCCCTGCCTGCCGGCAGGCAGGAATTTTGAGATATCAAAATATTTTAAATCGGGCGCCAATTTTTGATAGCGGCCTAGTTTTTCGTCGCGAGGGTGCTGGTGGGCGATAAAGACAGCTTCGGGATGTTTTTTTTGAAGCTTGCGCATCGCCTCCGCAAGAAACTTAAAAGTTATTTCATCCTCCTGCCAGCCGGCCGGTGTGGCGGCCCCGGCGTAAAAAACAACAAAGACGTTTTCGGATAAGCCAAATTTTTTCCGAAGTCTTTTTCTTTCTTTAGCAACATCAATGTCGCGGAATTTATCAAAGGCCGGACTACCCGTAGCATAAATTTTGCCTTTGTAATTATTTTCCGCAATCAGCTCCGCCGCCAGTTTGTCTATCGTTAAAATCGCGTCCCAGCGCTTCATTAGCGGAAAATTTGACGGCCAGCGATGATTGCCCCAGATATCTTGTAGCTTCGTTTTCTCGGTCAATACGAACGGGTTTATATTTTTCCAAAACTTTGGTGGGCGAATCTTTAACGGTTACTATTTTTATTTTGTAACCCTTAAGAAATGGGATTACTGGGAAAATAAATTCCGCCGGGCCGGGCGCGTCAACAACGATGAGAACTTTTTCCATTGCTTCTTATGCTTCTTAATTATATACCGAAATTTTAAATCCACTGCTTTACTTTTTTGTTTATTTACGCAAAGATATATGTAGTTTTGGTTCTTTGAAAGGAGAAAAGGTGAACAACGACAACGCGTCCACTTCGTTTGTGGTGATTTCCGGTCTGGATTTTCCCAAGCGCAGCCGAAAGTATCTCATGGATTTGACCAAGCAGGTCGCCGAAAAGTTCAAAGCGGCGTTCGTGATTGTTGCCGGACACGCGATGAACGGCGCCTACCTGGAAAACCAATTGAAGAAAAGACTGAAGGCCACGCGCGATGCCGAAACGAAAGTGCAAATCCGCAAAGATTTCATCGCGGAGATGGCCAGCTCGTTCAACGAGTTTTTGCCGACGATTAAGGACGTCAACTATCACATTGTTGTGGCGGAAAGGATTTATGACCGCGAAATCGGCTATGAAATTCTCAAGGAAGTTCAGAAGCTCCGCGGCGGCGCGCAGGGCGACATCCGGCTCTTTACCGATTCGGAAGTCAAGATTCCCGTGCAGTTGCCCGGCTTCGGAGACGTGCGCGTCCTCGTTCCGCGAAACAGCTCCTGGTTTTATGAAAACGTTACCGGCGTGATGCAGCGGTTAATCAACGGATTTGCCTTGCGGGCGAATTCCGATCCGCCGCCGCTCATTGTGGTCGGCTGTACCGGCACGGGCGCGTTCATTCCACGATACCGCGGAATCCCCTGCATCGCGACCGGCACGCATCACAAGCTTCAACAGCAGGACTCCACCGAAAATATGGTGAGTTGTACCGTGGTAACGATTGACAAGAAGGACAGCGGAGTTTTCCAGGTCACCTGGAACCCGATTGATTACAGAACCGTTATCTACAACGAAAAAGAGCTCGCACTTCCCAAGGATTTGGCGCGTTGCCATCACAAGGTACTGCAGACGCTTATGCCGAGCAGCGCCAGTATGAGCACGATTGAATTCCGGATTAACTCCATGGCAAAAAATCCCTGGGGTCAGGAAAAGGTTGAGAAGACCGTCAAGGAACTAAAAGATCGCGGAGTGATTGTCTACAACAAAACGGAAAACCGTTACGCAATCGCGAGCGATTTGATTAATAAGATCAACGTTTCTTTGAGCGACTTGTTTAAGAATTCCAAGACGCTTACGTTTGTCCAGAAATCCTGCTGGCACGTCGGCGCGCTGAAAACGCTTTACTGGACGGTGCTCCGCGACGAGCCGAAATTGGCCGAGGATGTGGATGCGATTGTGGTTGACGGCGACGTCAACCAGGGCATTTCCCACAACTACGAATACAACGGCGAGCTTTTGCCGACTATGAACGGCGTGGACAAACAGCAGATTCTGGCCGCCAAGATGCAGGCGAAGATTATCATGGACGTGTTCGCGGCCCGCTGGGCAAAACTTTCCGAGAAGCGCTGCACCAAGAAAGCGATTGATCGCTGTTTGGTGAGGTTCATCTTCAAGGAAGGCAACCACGACGAACCGCGATTCAGCGGCTCCAAGGATTCCATCGCGCTCAAACTTTTTGAGAACGAACTGGCGTCGCAACTGGTTTCGCAACTGAACCTCTTCCTTGAAGCGCATAAGTGCAGTGAGTTGAAAAACAGCGAGGTTGAGGCGTTGGTGAAAGCAAAGATGGTCCGCGTTGGCGAAACCAGCGTCACCAAGGTGAATGGCGTTCCAATCGGGCTTATGCACCCCCATCAGGGAAAAACGCAGGCGAAGGGCCAGCGAATCCAGCAAACCTGCAACTACTTCCGCGAAAGGTTTATTGACTCGCATGATGAAGACTTGCGGAAGATTGCGGTGGTGGGCGTGGCCAACTTCCACGAAGCCGCCGCTATCTGCACGGCCGCGTTCGGCCGCACGATGCTCGGCATCATGACGGCGAGCGAGGTGTATGACACCAAGTTTGAGCAAAATTTCAACAAGGTTGTGGAGTTCGGCATGGCCAAGGTTAAGGTTGAATTCAACGAATCCGGACAGTTTTTGTCAGCGAGCGTCCAGTACAGCATGAAGTCCGTGAATGAAATCGCCAAGGAAGATCAGCGAATCGTTTTCTGCGACGCGTTGACGAATGAAGTGGTTTCCCGGCAGTGCTGGGAACTCTCCAAACTCTTTGATGCCCAGTGGCGTTAAATCCAAACCCCCGAAATATTTCGGGGGTTTTTTATCTTTTTGCTTCCTTGTGCACGGTGTGTTTCCGGCACCACGGGCAATGTTTTTTTATTTCTATCTTGCGCTCTACCAGCTTTTTATTTTTGCGCGTGTAGAAATTAACCCGGTTACAAACCGAGCACTTAAGCTTTATTAAGTTGGCGCTCAACTTGGACGGCATAGAATGCTATCTATATTAGATTATTTGTCTTTAAAAATCAACCGTCGTGAGCCGGTGGGGAGGATTGAACTCCCGACCTTTTTCTTACCAAGAAAATGCTCTGCCACTGAGCTACACCGGCACTCACTCCTCGCTGCCAATTGTAATACAAATAATTCCAGCTTTCAAATAAAAAGAGCCGAGGAGAGGAGTCGAACCTCCAACCTACGGTTTACAAAACCGTTGCTCTGCCATTGAGCTACCTCGGCATAAAGGCGGGAAAGTTCCCGCTAGCCCTTTTTGATGTCGTCTTCAAATTCCTTGTAAAGATCCACATCCCCGTTCTTTTCTATCTGTTTGTCTTCGTACTTGTCTCCGAGGCGTCTCCGGAATTCAAAAGACATTTCCTCAAAATTGCCCCGCACCAACGCCAGTATCCAGTAACGCATCTGTCCGAAAAGCATCTTGATAACCTTCAGTGTCAGGCGTGTGCAGGCGTAATTAATCAGACCGGCAAAAGCGCCGTCATTGCCATAATCCTTTGATTGCTTTACGATTTTCTCGGCAAGTTGATCAATCAGCGGATCAAGTTCCTTGCGATCTTTGGGAGCGATGTAGGGCATACGTCCTCCTTATAATAAAATGCTTCCCTGATGGTAGCAACTGCCGGGGCAATTTACAATCCTTTTAAATTTCTGCTATTATTCTGTTTAACAAGGGCAGGTAGCGAAGTGGTCAAACGCGACTGGCTGTAGACCAGTTGGCTTTATGCCTTCGGGGGTTCGAATCCCTCCCTGCCCACTAATGCAAATCGAGCATATCGCAGGGGTGTGTACTTTTATGCCGAATTGCTAGGGGGCGGGGCCTCTTCGCTGCCCGTAGGAGTAGGTTCGTTTTGGGTTGCGCTGTAAGATTTTTCTTCCTTCTTCTTTAATTTTCCAAGACGGTGATTAATAAAATTGTCCAGCTTCATTATGACCACCCGCAATTTTCGTAAAAATTTCGCAAAAAAAGAGTCGAGCGACTTATCAATTTTTGCCATGGGCAATTTGGCCATTAACTTATCAAAAAATCCGGAGCCCCGCGGCGCTTCCGCTTCCCCAACCCGCGGCACGGCTCGGGCAAAAAGATATATAACCAAACCCAAACTGGAAAACATCAAAATCTGAAGAACGAAATTGTACATATTATAATTCGTAGCGGCAAAAACGCCCTATTTTTATATTCTCTCCGGTTTTGGCAATAACACCCTTAATCAAGGCATCCACCGACAACTTTTCATCTCTAATAAACGGTTGCTGCAACAAGCCACTGACGTCAGAAGGATTCATAGCGGCGATGTGCATTACCAAATCGTGGGCGAGTTCGCGGAACGGCTGGGAGCGAACGACGAAATCGGTCTCGCATTGCAATTCAAGTAAAACCCCGACGCGATTATTGTGGACATAGGTTTCCAAAATTGCCGCGCCGGTTGTCCGACCGGCCTTTTTTTCTGCCTTAATCAGCCCCCGCTCGTTGATGAACTCAGTCGCTTTATCAAAATCACCGCCGGCGTCTTCCAGCGCTTTTTTGCACTCCATCACACCCGCTCCCGTAATTTCTCTTAATTTTTGTACGTCACCCGCAGTCATCGTGTTTAGAAATTAGGGCTTAGAAATTGGCGCAGGACGCTCCTTTAACCCTTCCTCTATTTTAGATTCTAATTTGGATAAAATCCAAGCGATGCTGGTCTTGGAATTATCGTTCGCGGGAATCGGATAATTCACGATTTCCGGGTCGGTATCGGTGCTTAAAATCGCGATTACGGGAATTTTCATTATTTTCGCTTCACGGACGGCGGTAATGTGATCGTTAACATTCACGACTACCAAGGCGTCGGGCAAGCGAGTCAGCCGCTCCAGGCCGCGGAAAAATTCATTCATTTTTTCAATTTTCTTATCAATCGCTACCCGCTCTTTTTTGGTGTACTTTTCCAATTTTCCGGAAGCCTTGTCGGCTTTCAGATTCATATAGTATTGGATTCTTTTAGAAATGGTTTTGAAATTCGTAAGAGTTCCGCCCAGCCAGCGCTTCACGACGAACGGAAAAGTAAATTTCGCGGCAAATGATTCGGTTAATTCCTGCGCTGACGGCTTGGTGCCGACGATCATAACCAGGCCATCCTTTTTGGCAACGCCTTTTAGAAACTCACCCGCCTTCTCCACGGCCTCCATCGTTTTCGGTAAATCCAAAATTTCTATGCCATTGCGGGTTGTGTAAATCCACGAGCGCATATGCGGATGCGTCTTAGATTTTCTGCGTCCATACAAAATACCGGCTTTGGCCATCGCTTCCAAAACCGCCTGATCAATTTTAATCTCCGGAACGGCCGGCTCTTCCGAAACAGCCGCGCTCTGATTGTTTTCCAATTCCGACATTAACGAAAAGTATAGCCGAGATCGTTGAGCAAAGTCAATATTCCTTTTTTGAACTTGTCCTTGGAAAATCTTTGGGCGGAACGGCTGATTGCCGCGCGGTTAAACCGCTTTTTTTGGCATATTTCAACCGCTTTTATCAAACCCTCCGGCGTTTGTTCGTGAAATAAAACACCGGTTTCCGGCTCCGAGACAATCTCCGCGGCGCCGCCAACGCCATAAGCGATAACGGGCGTACCGCAGGCCTGCGCTTCAGCCGCCACCAATCCGAAATCTTCTACTTGCGGAAAAATCAACGCCTGGGCTCCGTTATAAAGTTTTCTCAACTCGTTTTCGTCATTAACAAAAGGCGAAAGCTCCACGTTACGTAATTTTAAATTTTCAATTTTAAATTTTAAATTTTGGGACTCCGGCCCCGAACCGACAATTTTCAACGGCAATCCCAGCCTGGCAAAGGCATCAATTATCAGATCAAACCGCTTGTAGTGCATCAGCCGTCCAACTGCGAGGTAATAATTAGAAATTTGCGACTTTTTGTCATAAAAAAATCGGGCTGTATCAACGGGAGGATAAATAATCTGGGCATCGCGGTGGTAGTAGCGCTTTATTTTTCCCGCGATAAATCCGGAATTGGCTACCAACGCGTCCGGCTTTTGGGCCGCTTGATAATCCCATTTCTTCAAGTAGTTCAAAACTGGTTTAAAAACGTGCTTCCAAAATTGAAAATTGAAAATTGAAAATTGAAAATTCAAATAGTCCGACTCCCACGCATATCTTAATGGTGTGTGAATATAGGAAACGTGGCGCGTTGCCGAGCCAGATTTTTGCGAACGAAAGGAAAATCCAAGAAACTGGTTTTGGCCACCCTGCCCGAAAAACGGCCGCCGGTTCTTTCGCTGTCGTGTAAAAGCGTGTAAATCGGCGCTTCCGGGAAAATTTCCATCAGCGCTTCAAGCACTCGCTCCCCTCCGCCGTATTGATTTAAGTAGTCGTGAACTAAAGCAACGCGTATTTCGTGCATCATGGTATTATTTTATTGTATCGTATGAACCGTTTGCTGGACATAGCATTTTCATCGCTTGGCCTGCTTGTCACGGCAGTTTTTTATCCATTCGCGGCGTTCGCGATTAAATTGGAAACCCACGGACCTGTTATCGTAAAACTGGACCGCGTAAGCGCCGGAAAAATAATCAAAGTCTACAAATTCCGCACCATGGTTGAAAACGCCCACGCCATGAAACCGCTCTTAAAAAACCTCAACGAACGGCGCGATGGCCCGTTTTTCAAAATAAAAAACGACCCGCGGCTGACCCGGGTCGGAAAAATTATAAGAAAATTCCGGCTGGACGAATTTCCCCAATTTTTCAATGTTTTTAAGGGCGAGCTCGCCATGGTCGGCCCGCGGCCGCACGAGCCCGAAGAGGTAATCCATTACCCGGAAGAATACAAACATTTGTTGTTGGCAAAATCCGGCCTGACGGGCCTCTCGCAGGTGAGCGGCGCGTCCGGCCTGCCCTTTCTGAAAGAATTGCAACTGGACAGCGACTACGTCAAAAACAAATCGCTCCGGCTGAACCTAAAAATAATTGCCAAAACCGCGGCTATCATCTTTTTTGACCCAACGGCAGTGTGATTGTGCTATAATATATAGGTAATCATTCATGAAGGGCTTTACTCTTTTTGAAATACTATTGTACGTGGGCATTTTTGCTTTGGTCGCCGGTTTGTTTACCGGAATTTTGCTAGTGGTTACCAGAATCCAAGCCAGCCAAACCGCCTTGTTGGAAGTAAATGGCCAACTCAATTTCGCCATACAAACAATTCAGCGCCTGGTTCGTTCATCCAGCAACGTTGATGTTGAAGCCGGTAAATCTCTAACAAGCATTCGCCTGCGCGTGGCCGATCCGGCCAAAGACCCGACTCTTATCCTTGTTTCCAACGGCGCCGTTGAAATAAAAGAAGGCTCCGCGGCTTCCAGCACGCTCACAACTTCTTCGGTGGTGGCAGATTCTTTGCAATTTATTAAATACACGAATTATCCGGGACACGATAGCGTCCAAATTGACCTAACCTTGAGCTACAACACCACCAACCCGCAGGGTATGGTTTCTAGAACTATTCGCTCCGCCATCGGGCGCGCCTCCGCCGCCACTTTTGATTCCACTTTGGTTCCGGGCAGCACCACTTACGATGTCGGACAAACCGGCGCTCGCTGGCGCGACGGTTACTTTTCCGGTTCGGTGGATATAGACGGCGGGCTTATTGTCGGTTCCAACGCCTCAAACGACTATTTGCAGTTTGATAAATCCGGCAGCGGAGCGCCGACATCCGGCGACTGCTCTGCCGATTCCCAGCGCGGCCGCTTCTATGTTGAAACCACTAACAACCGCCTTTACATCTGCAACGGCGCCGCCCGCGGCTGGGACTATGTTGCTTTAACAAATTAATTCATCGCCTCTTGACTAAATCGCTCGGGTTTGCGATCCTAGTTAAAGTTTTTTAAAAGGGGGTGTCTGTGGCAGTCAGAGTGGAAGTGCAGTCTGAAGCCGGAACGTCGCGCAATCCTGCCAAGGTGCTTGTTTATGAAGATGACCGCCTCGTGGCTGAAGTAGTCGCAGTAGCTGAATCGAGGCTGAGCGCGGACGGCAGATGGCATCACTGCGTAACCCTCCGCAATCTGAATAAAGCAACGCCGAAAGCAAAGATGGTCCTGCATCATGATGACCCGCCCTGCGCTGCTCGTTTGGACGAATACGGTGTTTGTCCGAAATGCACTCTTTGCCCGGATATGCAAAGCACGTGTCTGTATTCTTACTGTCCGTCCTGCGATATCCGTCTCGAAAACCTGCAATGCGCAAAATGCGGAAAAACTTTTGAACGCCCTAACTCATAGCCAGTTAGGGCCTTTTTTTATCCCTACGCCCCGTGACACTTTTTATACTTTTTCCCGGAACCACAGGGGCAGGGATCATTGCGGCCAGTTTTCTGGCTGGAATTACTAATTCCTAATGTCGAATTTCTAATGTTTTTGTCATTGACGCTTGGGGTTTGATTAGAAATTAGTAATTTGTCATTAGAAATTTGTTCCAGCTTACTTTTGTTTTCTTCTACCCATTTCTCAAAATCCGCCAACAGTTGCTGGTAAAGAAGGTGTCCTTCGCGGCGGTATTCCACCAACGGGTCATGCTGGCCGTAAGCCCTTAAACGCACCGAGTCCGCCAACGCCTCCACGTTTTCCAAATGGCTCATCCACAAAAAATCCAGCATCTGCAAAACTTGTGTTTTGGCTTGCGGAGATAATACCATCCCTAACACGTCGGGGGTGGTATGACGCGTCATACCACCCGTTTCTAAAATTTCCTGACGTTTTTTATAGAGCGCGAGGCGCTGTTTATTCAAAACGTCGTCGTAATCAAGTAAATGTTTGCGCGCGTCAAAATTCGCGCCCTCAACCCTTCCCTGCGCCTGGGAAACCGCCCGCGAAACAACCCGCGAGCTTATCGGCATATCTTCCGGAACTTTCAGCCAATCCATCATTTTTCGCACGCGTTCGCCGCCGAAAATGCGCATCAAATCGTCTTCCAGAGAAAGGAAAAATTGAGAAGAGCCCGGATCGCCCTGGCGGCCAGCGCGGCCGCGAAGCTGATTGTCTATGCGCCGCGATTCATGCCGCTCGGTGCCGATGACGTGGAGACCGCCTAAATCTTTCACTTTTTGCGATTCTAAAACTTCCGGCGGGTTTCGGGGAAATCAAAATAGGGGCGGAAGCCAATCTCACCATCATGGATTTAAATCAGGAATGGACAGTTAAAAAAGAAGATTTTGTTTCGAAATCGAAAAATTCCTGTTTTATCGGGAAAAAATTGAAAGGCAAAGCG
>LCOU01000030.1 GCA_001003205.1 Parcubacteria group bacterium GW2011_GWA2_47_8b
GTTAGTCGCTCACTATAGAAGACGTCGTTTTTCAAGAGCCAGTAATGTGTCGGCTTAAGCCATAAAACACACAGTACCCGCGGTTCGTCGGCCTTGTCACCCAGTACGATCACGTAATTTTCGTCGTTGTTCCACTGGACTCTGCGTCCAATATAGTGACGCAGCTCTATGAGCGTAGCCGAATAGCGATGCAGCCCTGCGATCGTAACCGACTCAGGTTGTTCGAGAGAGATGGCAGCTTTCACTTCACGCTCGTGTTTGCGATCCGGGATTATCCCTCCATGTACGAAAGGAAAAATAAGCATAAGTATAGGTACTACAGAGACTATGCCCACAACTATCCATGGATATCCCGTCCGTTTGTGCTCGCGCGCATCGTCGTCAATCCGTTCCGCGCCCAGGCCTTGACGAAGACGGCCTCCGGCGGCTTTTGCGGCCGCGATGCACTCTTGCTCCCGCCGCCTGGCGTGCTCTTCAAAAAAACGCACGCCGGATGCTCTGCCGATTTCAGCCAAAACAGAAAAGATGTTCGTGGCGGCCAGCCCGAGCAGAATCCACTCATAGGATTGATAGCCGTTCCAGGCCCAATAGGAGGAAGGAAAATCCACTCCGTGTGTGGGCGCCGTGCTGTGCAGTACTGCGCAAAGGTTGCCGACAACCAAGCCGATCCAGTAGACGATGGCAAGACCCCACATGCATGAACAGCTACAGCTCGTATTGCAGTCTGCGGTGCGCTCGCCGAGAGGGACATGGATTTTTGAAGCCCAAACCCTTCTCGCTGTCGGCGCGGCAACCAAGAAAGCAATTCCCCGAGAAAGGCCTGCGTAAAGGCCGATCAAGAATCCTCTCGTGACATAAACCAGTCCAAAAATCGGATAAACGGCCACCCACAACAGACTAGTCAACGCTCCCATGCCATCCTCCTTGTCAAAGTGCAAAAACAAGAACGCCTTGTTTTCTGACGCTAGGGTAACACACAACGCTCCAGCTTGTCAAACCCCAAAAAACCCGCAGGCCCTTTTCCCAGTGCTATCATATATGATAGCACTGGGAGGCAGCGGAATTAGTCCCCTTCGTTATTTCCTTTTGTGAACCACCTTCCAAGGGCGATCTCCCATTACGCCCAAACCTTTTATTAAAAATGGCTCAAAAATTTTCCCGGCGAGACTTATAATTTCCGCAAGATCTATGTTGAGAGATTTTTCTGACTTACTGTTTATATGACTCCAGCGCGTCGGACCTCCATAAAAAGCAAGATAACTTTTGTAATGCGCGTGGTTGCCAAAGATATTTTTCTTGATAGTACTCACGGTATTTGGCGATAACCAGAGAATTTTGCCGATTTCGCGATAGGATTTTCCGGCCCGAATAAGGGTAATAGCCGCCAGGCGTTTTATAATCATTTTCTTCTCATCCTCGCTTACTAATTTCTCAAAAATTCGTTTTGCTTCCCGTCCGTTGTTCAGTTTTAAAATCCCGTCTAGCAACTTACCCCACAACTGTTCTGACCACTTGTTGGCCGAGCGCCCCATTAACTCACGATTTTGTTTTTCGTTTTTCATAACCCCGATTATAGCATGATGCTATCATATATGATAGCACCGGAAACGAAAATTTTGAATTTTTACTGACTGTTAAGAGCTGTTTGAGATTTGAGTCCGTTTATAGTTTTCCGGCAATCAAGTGGATAAGGTCCACAAATCTTTCAAAAAGCCAATAAATAGCCTGCCATGCCAGCAAAACTATTTTGACGACCACCGCGGAAACCTTTTCAACAATCATCTGGGCGGCTCCCCAGAGCTCTTTTAAAATTGGCGGAAAATTAGGCATATTTTTATAGATATTTTGACGGGTCCAGATCGCCGCCGAACGGCATAGGGCCACAAACGCGGCTCGCGCCCATATAGAACGTCGGACCGGCGTAGACCGTAAGGTGCAGGTGCGGCCCGGTGGCGTAGCCGGTGCTGCCCACATAGCCGATTAACTGCCCCCTATTAACTATATCCCCTTTTTTGACCGCTTGCCCGGAGAGGTGGGCATAAAGAGTGGTCAGGTTATTTTCGTGCTGGACAACGATAAATTTGCCATAGGCGCCGCGATAGCAGAATTGGTCCTGATTGCCGGTGGCGATAACGGTGCCGGAATCGGCAACCCGGACCTCCGTGCCCGTGGGGGCGGCAAAATCCACGCCATTGTGGAATCGGCCCTTATACCCGTATTTGGCGAAGGCGGTGTATCCGTAATTTTGCGACAAAATGCCGCTAACAGGCATTGCCAAAACTCCCGGCCGTGGAATCGGCAGCAGCGATGGGTCAATCTTGGAACGCAATTCTTTTTCAATTGTTTCAATTTCCGCGGAAATGTCTGCTTGTTTCTTGGCCAGACTGTCAATTAGCGACGCGTAGAGCTTTTCCTGGTTTTTGGTTTGCGACAAAATACTTTGACGATCCGATTTCGTAGTTTCAACGATATTTTTGCGGTTGCGGAGATTTAAATTCTCACGTTCAATCCCCCCTTTTTTAGCGGATACGGAGTGGAAATTTTCGTCCAGCTGCAAACGCAACTCTTTGAGTTCGCCCAGTTCGGTTGAAAGACCGTTGTTCAGATTGGCAATGTTTTGATTTTCCGAAATGGCTTGCGCCAGGCTGCGGTTTTTTAAAAAAGTCACCAAAAGCGTCTCGCGGCTCTTTTGGTAAAGTTCTTGAAGCAACTTCGTAATTGCCAACCGCTTGGTTTCAATTTCATTTTTTAATTTATCAATATCGTATTGAAGCGACTGGAGCTCCAGGCCGTATTTTTCCACCGTTATCTGGCCGGATTTTATGCTAAGGTTGAGCTGGCTGATGGTGTAATCAATTTTTTTCAGTTCTTTTTGCAGGCTGTTTTTCTGCGTCTGGGTTTCGTCCAATTGTTTCTGGGTATTGCGAATCTGGTCGTTGATGGCCTGCAGGCCCTTGGACTTTTCCTCAATGGATTGGCGGAGTTCATCGGGGGTGGCGCCCAAGGCCACCGAACCCTGATAAAATCCAAATAAAATCCAAAATCCAAATATCAAAACCTTAAAATTTGAGCTTTGGGCTTGATTTGGCATCTGGATTTTGTCGTTCGACGTTGCCTAGTCTGATAATGGCAGCTTTTATTCGTTTTATAGTTTCCTTTTTACCTACGGCTTCCATTATTTCAAACGGTCCCGGAGAGGTTTCACTGCCGGAGAGCGCCGCCCGCAGTGGCCAGAAGACCTCGCCGCGTCCGCGTTCTTCGGCAAGCGGCATAAGCAATTTTTCCAGATTGGCCTGGATAAAACTTTCCTCGGAGACGGCGGCCAGTATTTCCTCGGCTGATTTTAGATTGCCGATTATATTTTTTTTTGACGCGTCCTTCCAAATGAGTAGCGCTGGCGGATAGTTTGGCAATTCAAAAAAGAACCCAGCCAACTCCTTAAAGTCGGTAAGCTTTTTCATCCTGCCCTTGGTAATTTCTATGATTTTGAGATTCTCCTTGGTCGGCGCCAATTGGAGTTTTTGGGCGATGATTTCATTGCCGGTGTTTCTAATGTATTGGGAGTTAAGCCAATCCAATTTATTAACATTAAAGACCGCGCCGGCTTTCTGTACGCGACCCAGGTCAAATTCCTGAACGATTTCCGCCATATTCAGCACTTCTTTTTCGCCTTGCGGATGCCAGCCGAGAAGCGCTATGAAATTCGTCAGCGCCTCCGGCAGGTAACCGGCGTCCCTGTAGTCCTGAATGGAAGTGGCCGAATATCTCTTGGACATTTTGCTGCGATCGGGGTCAAGAATTAACGGCAGGTGGGCGTAGTGAGGATGCGGGAAGCCCAGGGCTTTTTGGATGAGAATTTGCTTCGGGGTGTTGGCAATGTGGTCTTCGCCGCGGATGACGTGGGAAATTTTCATTTCTTCGTCGTCAATCACAACGGCAAAATTATAAAGCGGCGCGCGCGGGTTTTTGGCGATGGCAATGTCGCCTATCAAGGCGGTGTCAAAAGCGATGTTGCCGCGGATGAGGTCTTTGAATGTTATTTTGGTTTCCGGAACTTTGAAGCGGATGACGTGGCCGGTTCCGGCTTTCAGTTTTTTCTTAACTTCCTCCGCCGCCAAGGAGCGGCACTTGCCACTGTATTTTGGCGCGAAGCCCTGCGTCAGCATCGCCTGGCGTTCCGTTTCCAATTCTTCTTTTGAGCAAAAACAATAATACGCCAGCTCGTCCTCCAGCAGTTTGCTGATATACTTTTCGTAAATTTCCAACCGGTCGCTTTGCCTGATAGGGCCCTCGTCCCACTCCAAGCCCAGCCATTTCAATCCCTCAATAATATCTTTTTCAAATCTTTTTTCCGAACGCTCCAGGTCAGTGTCTTCTATGCGCAAAACGAACGTTCCGGCGTTTTTTCTGGCAAATAGCCAATTAAAAAGCGCGGTGCGGGCGGTGCCGATATGCAAATATCCCGTCGGGGACGGCGCTATTCTTACGCGCACTTTTGACTTTTCATTTATCGCCATAGTTCCAGTATTAGCGTCGCGATTTTATCGGTTGCGTCGGGGGTGAAAAAATCACCGGCGGCCGCCGACATTTTATTCCGCACATCGGGTGTGTTTATTATTTTTTCAATTTGGCTGATGAAAATGCTGGGCAGCAGGTTTTCCTGTTCTATAACGACGGCCGCGCCCGAGGCGGCGTATTCATAGGCGTTCTGGGTTTGATGGTCGCCGGCGGCGTCCGGAAACGGTATTAAAATTGACGGTTTCTTTTTGGCCGCGATTTCAAAGATTGCTCCCGCTCCGGCGCGGGAAACAATAAGGTCGGCGGCATCCATAGCGGCGTTCAAGTCCTTTTCTAAAAAGGCAACGAACTTATAATTACTTTTGGCCGCGGGCGAAGAATTTTTAGTAATGAAATCATATTGGGCCTGGTAGTCTTTGAATTTTTCTTTTCCGACCTGATGCAGAATTTGAAACTTGGCCGCCAGCGAATCAAAATTTTCCAAAACAAAATCGTTGAGCCGGCCCGCTCCCTGCGAACCGCCCAAAATCAGCACTAACGGTTTCGCCGAATTGAATCCTAAAGCGGTCTTGGCCTGCTCCGGGGGCATGCTTTGCAAAAGCTCGGCGCGGACGGGATTGCCCACGACCGTTACGGAGCCCTTAACTTTTTTGAATCGCATTGCCGCCGCCGAAAAAGCCAACGCCAACGCCCGCGCTCCCCTGGCCGAGATTGTATTGGTCAGGCCGGGAACGGCGTCTGATTCGTGAACCACCAGCGGTACTTGATAGAAACGGCAGGCGAAAGTTACCGGCAGGGCTCCGGGACCGCCCTTGGAAAACGCCGCGTCGGGCAGACTTTTTCCGCTTCCAACACCGCGCGATAATTTCCCGGATCGCCGAAAAAGCGAAAATCCGGTTCCAAGCCGTTTTTTTCCGCCCAGGCGCGGAGTTTTTGAGCCACGGCAATAACCGGATAGATGTGGCCGCCCGTCCCCCCGCCCGTCAATAAAATGCGCAATTTCCTCATACGCTCGCTTCAATTATAACACAACAAAACCTAGCTATACCTAGAAACGTTGGCGATTACACCGCCCATAGTCATAAAAACAGCCAGGGCCGTGCCGCCGTAGCTGATGAATGGCAGAGGTACGCCAGTCAGCGGTATCAGGCCGGAAATGGCGGCGATATTTACAAAAACTTGAATGCCGATGAGCGAGCCGAACCCCACCAAGATTAATTTTCCGAAGCGATCCCTGGTTTTTTTGGCCAGGGTGAATGTCTTGTAAATCAAAAGCATAAAAGCGGCAATCAATAAAATTGACCCGACAAACCCCATTTCCTCGGCAATAACCGCAAAAATGGAATCCCCAATCGGCTCCGGCAGATAACTGATTTTAGTGGTGGATTGGCCATAACCCACTCCAAAAAGGCCGCCCGATCCGATGGCAATCTGTGCCTGGTTGATGTGATAGCCCCCCGCCAAGGGATTTGCCCCCGGTTGGAGATAATTGACGATTCTTTCCAGGCGGTACGGTGTGAAATAAACCACCGTTGCCAGCGCCGCTATGCCAAGCACGCCCACTCCGATAATGTAGCGAAGTTTTGCCCCGCTGGTGAAATAAAGAATTATTGCCGTGGCTATGATAATAAAGACCGAGGCGGTGGACGGTTGTTTTATCAAAAGAGCGGCAATAACTATTATTACCAGCAAAAACGGCAGGAACCCCTTTTTAATATTTTCATATCTCTCTTTGGGGCCCGACAGCCAGGCGGCCAGGTATAAAATAAATGTAATTTTTAAAATTTCAGCCGGCTGTACGGTCAGCGGCCCAATTTTTACCCAGCGTTCGGCGCCCCCCACCTTGAGTCCGAGAGGAGTGAACACAAGAATTAACGCCGCGATGCTAACGATTAAAAAAATAACCGCAAATTTTTGGTAATGGCGATAATAAATCCGAAACGCGACAATAAATCCGGCGATGCCCAAGGTTAATCCGTAAAGCGCCTGATGTTTTAAATAATAAAAGCTGTCGCCAAATTTAGCCTGTCCCAAATTGGAGGATGCGCTTGCCAGCACGACCAGGCCGAAAATTACCAGCGATCCGAGGATGGCAATGATTAGATAGTCTGGTTTATGCCGACGCATGTCTCAAAACGCGTCCGGCAAGCACCGGTTGCAGTTGGCCGTCTTTTACAGCGAGTTTTCCGTTGACGAGGACGTGTTCTATTTTCACCGCGCCCGATTTTAAGGAGATAAGGTTCAGGTCGGCAATTTTATTTTCCATTACCAGGCCTCGGTCTTTCAGGCCGTATTTTTTTGCCGGCACCGAAGTTATTTTTTGAATGGCTTGGGCGAGAGAAAAAAGTTTGCGCTGAATCGCCGTCTGGAGAAATGTCGGGAAGGTATCATAAAACCGTTTCGGTTTGAATGTCTTATATCTTAATACGGCGGCCTCCGCCAAGCTCGCGCTGCCCGATCCGATAAGCGCCCGTTCGCGTCCCAAGGCATGGGTCGCCAAATCCAAATTGATGTTTTTGTAAATAATGAGAGAGCGGAGGCCGGTTAGCTCCATCAGTTTGACCAGCGCTTCGGGCAGCGGCAGATCCTGGTTGGCGGCAAATTCTTCAAGTGTTTTCCCGACCAGGTAATCCCTGCCTATTGATTGTGAAATTCTGATTTCGTTGCCGCGAATTGAAGAAAAATCGTCAATCAGCCGCTTGCGAGTTTCCGGGTTGCGCACGTAAGAAAGCATAATTTCCAAATTGCCGACTCTCGCCCAGGCCGGCAACAGTGTGTAAATAGGAACGACGCTCTCCCCCGTCGGAAAAAGATCAAAATGAATGTCGGCGGCTTGGTGGATTAATTCAATCGCTTTTTTGTAATCATTTTCAAAACCGATAAGCGGCTTGAGGTGGCTTATTACAACTTTGGCGCCGGTTTCCTCCGCGACTTTAACGGTCTCCTCCACGGAGGCGGTTAAGCCCTCGCGGTCGTTGCGCAGGTGCGTCGCGTAAACCCCACCGTGTTTGGCAATTACCCTTACTAATTCTTTGATTTCGGCGAAAGGCGTGTTGTGGGTGTGGCTGTAACCAAGACCGGTAGAAAATCCAAAAGCACCTTCTTTCATAGAGTCGTCAACCAGTTTTTTGAACTGGTTCATTTCCGAGGCGTTCAAATCTCGGGAATCTTCGCCGATCATTGCCCGCCGAATGGTAGAATGGCCGACCAAAGTTCCGAAATTGACTCCGAGTTTCTGCGTTTCCAGTATTTTTAAAAGTTCGCCGACCGAATGCCAGTTGATATTGATTTGGGCGGTGTCAGTCCATTTGCGGATTGCCTCAAGTCCGCCCGCTATGAGTGGGGCGAGGGAAGCGCCGCAGACGCCGCCGAAGGTTGTGGTTACTCCCTGCAGCAAAAAGTCTGATTGCGCCGGGTGTGTGAAGAGCGAAAGATGGTGATCGGAGTGAGTGTTTACATCAATAAATCCCGGCGTTATGTAGAGGCCCAAACCGTCGATAACCAAGTCGGCTTTTTTGCTTGGAAACTTGCCGATTGCGGAAATCCTGTCGTTTTTTATGAGAAGATCGGCCAAAAACGGAATCGTCTGCCCCGACCCATCAACTATTTTGGCGCCTTTTATAAGAATCATTACATTTAAATTATATCACAATAAAAAAACCGCGATTAATCGCGGTTCCGTTGCCATCTCCTTAAAACCACCCCAAATAATAATCTTCCAATACGTGCACTACAATAGAGAGTGACAAAGCCAGCCAAAACACATAGGGGCGTATGCGCAATTCGTCCGTGCGAGTGGCCCCACAGCATCGGAATGTGGTCAAAATCAACACATACAGCGACAATCCCAGAAAAAAACCCAACGCAAAGTGCGAAAAAAAAGCGCGAATTGACCATGACCAGTCGGTGATAGGCCACCCTAATGTTATGGAAGACAGCAGCCACACGTCGCCTCCCGCTCTAAAAGAACTAAAATCTATACTACAAGTAACGGTTTAAAAAGAAAAGTACCAGTCCAAGGGCGCTGGTAACCACTGAAATAATCCAAAAACGCATTGTAACTTTGGTTTCCGGCCAACCCAGGGCTTCAAAATGATGGTGAATCGGCGTGGAAATGAATATTTTTTTGCCGCGAAGTTTTTTGCTGATTACTTGGACGATAACCGAAAGCGATTCCAAAACTAAAATGGAAGCGAAAAGCGGAAGAAGAAGCGTGGTGTTGGTGAGCATCGCGATAACACCCATTGTGATGCCGAGAGACATAGAGCCGGTATCGCCCATAAAAAAGCGCGCCGGGTAAATATTGAACCACAAAAACGCCAACAGC
>LCOU01000031.1 GCA_001003205.1 Parcubacteria group bacterium GW2011_GWA2_47_8b
TGACACCTTCTTTACCACGCCGCGAATCGTGGCCGATTGATTGAGCTTCAAATCGGCAATTTTTACCATTCTGGAAAAGTCTTCGTAGCGGGTCGGAAAATGCCACAGCAAATCCTTGACTGTCTTGATTTGTAATTTTCCCAGCTTTGCCAGGAAGGGAAAACTTAGGCCGCTGATTTTCGCAAGCTCCGTTTCAAGCCGTACCATAATATTAAGTTGCCTATATTATACCACGGAACGGAAAAAATCAATCTGCGACCCGCTCTTACCCAGCACCTTTCTGGTGGGGATGGCAGGGATCGAACCTGCGACCGGCCGCTTATAAGACGGCTGCTCTGCCACTGAGCTACATCCCCATAAATTGTGAAAGGTGCTGGGCGCAGTAGGGCGGCTGCTCCCTGCCTGCCAGCAGGCAGGTACCACTGAGCTACAGGCCGAAAATCCTGCCTGCCAGCAGGCAGGCTTGCGGTACCTACTATATCGCAAGAGGTTTTAATTTAAAAGGTTTTAATATGCCGTAAAAATCTTCCTGTTCCAAAGTTTCCCGGCTCATCAACGCGTCAGCTATCGCCGCCAGAGCGTTTTTGCGGCTGGTTATTATTTTTTTAGCCATTTCGTAGGCGTAGTTAATAACGCGGGACACCTCTTCATCAATTTCGGCTGCCATTTTTTCCGAATAATTTTTTTCGGAACTGATTTCTTTGCCTAAAAATACCAATTCGTCCGATTTTCCGAAAGTCACCGGCCCCAGTTTCTCGCTCATGCCATATTTAGTCACTAGCTTGCGCGCTAAATCCGAAGCTGTTTTTAGGTCGTTGGACGCGCCCGTGCTGATATCGCCGAGAATGGCCTTTTCCGAAGCGTAACCGCCAAACATCGTTGCTAAATCGGCCACGAACTGTGATTTTGTGCGCAAGCGCATATCTTCGGAAGGCAATTTAAGAGTGTAGCCGCCTGCTGACCCGCGACTGATAATAGAAACTTTGTGTACCGAATCGGCATCCTTCAAACTCGCCGCGACCAGCGCATGGCCAGCTTCGTGATAAGCAGTAATTTTCTTTTCCTTATCGGAAATTACCCGTCCGCGCCGTTCCGGTCCTAAAATTACTTTTTCAATGGATTCCAAAAGATTCTGCTGGGAAATTAATTTTTGATTGTGACGAGCGGCCAAAATTGCCGCCTCATTCATTAAATTGGCAATGTCGGCGCCCGAGAAGCCCGGAGTCCGAACTGCCACTTTGCGCAAATCCAATCCTTTGTCCAACGCTTTGCCGCGGCTATGAATTTTCAAAATATCTTCTCTATCTGCCAAGTCAGGCAAATCCAAAATTACGTGCCGATCAAACCTGCCCGGCCGCAAAAGCGCGCGGTCCAAAATATCTGGCCGATTGGTAGCCGCTAAAACGATGACGCGCGTATCTCTCTCAAAACCATCCATCTCCACCAAAATTTGATTCAAAGTCTGCTCGCGCTCGTCGTGTCCGCCGCCCAAACCCGCTCCCCGCTCGCGCCCTACCGCGTCAATCTCATCAATAAATAAGATTGACGGCGCGGCTTTTTTTGCGGTCGCAAACGCATCGCGAGTGCGCGACGCCCCAACGCCCACAAACATCTCAACGAATTCAGATGCGGAAATATGGAAAAACGGAACGCCGGCCTCGCCCGCCACCGCCCTCGCCAAAAGAGTCTTACCGGTGCCCGGAAGCCCCATCAAAAGAACGCCGCGAGGAATCCGCGCCCCGATTTCCAGATATTTTTTTGGGTTTTTCAAAAAATCAACGACTTCCTCCAGTTCTTGTTTCGCCTCCTTTAGGCCGGCAACATCCTTGAAAGTAACGCGATCCCGCGAGGTGCCGAAAAGGCGGAGATTGGAACGCCCGAAAGTGAAGGCCTGCGAAGCGCCGGATTTGGCTTGGCGGAAAATAAACCAAAACATCACGCCAATAATAACGAGCGGCAGAAGCGTTGGGATTAAAAGCCCCACCCAAAAACGCCAACCGGATTCCTCGCGAACTTCCACGGCAACTGCCTGCAAAACTTTTTGGTCCACGCCTAAATTATTGAGCGTCTCGGTCAGACCCAAACCATTTTCCTTTCTCGCGGCCGCCTCACTACCGTCTTTCAGGGTAACCGAAAGGTCCTCGCCATTAACGACAATCTTTGCCACTTCACCGCTATTAACTTTGGCAGCCAATTCGCTGATGCTAAGCCGGGCAACTTCCTTGCCGGGACCCAGCACAAACGAAAAAACCGTTGAAAGCATCAGCAGTATCAGTATGGCCCAGACGATGTTCGAGAAAATACTTTTGCTGTTTTTCATAAAGTTGCACTATATTATATTATTTTATATGATGATTAGCAATATGGGAAGAATGAAGGGATTGCTGAAAATAATCTGCGTGGGTATAGTCGTTGTGGGCCTGATAGCGAGTTATTTGTTTTAATGTCGTTATTGCGGGGTTAGTATAGTGGCAATACACCACCTTGCCAAGGTGGAGCTGCGAGTTCGATTCTCGTACCCCGCTCCACGGATAATAAAAAGAACCCGATTGGGTTCTAGGGATTCATCGCAACTATCGTATCGGCAATTTCTTTGTGCAGTTCCGTTATTGAAAGCGTGCCGTCAAATTTTTTCCATTTTCCCGGCGGCGCTATTTTCTCAAAATAGTCGGCGTAGCCTTGCCTTACGGCTCGGTGGAATTCAACGCGCTCCATTTCAAATCGGTCGCGTTTGTGAGCGGCAACGTTTCTTTCCAAACCGACGGCGGGATCCAGGTCTACCCAAAAAGTGAAATCGGGATTGAGGCGCTCCGTGGCAAATCTGTTTACGGACAAGTAGAAATTGGGCGTACAGATTTGGCGGGCTCCGCACTGGTAAGCGAAGGTGGCGGCTTCATAGCGGTCGCAAATGACAATCTTTCCGGCCTCCAGCGCCGGCCGTATAACCCCGTCCGCGTGCTGGGCGCGATCCGCTTCAAACAGTAGAAGTTCGGTACGCAAAACCATTTCATCTTTGTAAGCCGGATCCAGGAGAATCTCGCGAATCTTCTTGCATATTCCGCTATCGCCGCCGGGCTCTTTGGTCAGCAAAACATCATAGCTGGCATCGTGTAGCCTATCGGCAAGCAATTTCGCCTGCGTGGTCTTGCCGCAGCCCTCCACGCCCTCAAATACCAAAAATTTTCCTTGACGCATAGCAGCTCCTTTCATAAATAAAGATCTGCGTAAACTTTAACACTTCCGCAATTAATTGGTCAAAATTTTCTTAAGATGCCTGTAATCCACGCTTAGCGCAATGCTGTTTTTGGCTTTGTCAGCAATTCTTACAAGACTTCCGGGCAAGGGCATCCTTCTCCCCGTCGCCGATTGCACAATATCGCGGAATTTCGCGGGATGCGCGGTTGCTAAAACTACAAACGGCGAATTAAACCGCGATGAGAGTTTATTCGCGGCGGCCACCCCCACCGCCGTATGGGGATCCAAAAAATATTTATACTTTTTGTAGGTTTCGGCAATTGTTTTTTTGGTTTCTGATTCAGAAATCGTAATCGCCTCCAAATCATTGCCAATCGCTTCCCTATTGCCGCCATATAAATCCAAAATGCGCGCCCAGTTGCTGGGGTTTCCGACATCCATCGCGCTGGAAAGGGTTAATTTTGTTTTATTCGGTACGTTCATGTTGCCGGTCGCGAGATATTCGGGCACCGCGCTGTTTTTGTTGACGGCGGCAACGAACTTGCCTACTTTTAATCCCATTTTTTTTGCGAATAATCCAGCAGTTAGGTTGCCAAAATTTCCGCTAGGCACTACGATAACGGGTTTTTTTATTTTTTGTCTAGACAAAAAATAAAACAGCGTTTGCGGCAAAAGGCGCCCGATGTTAATTGAATTTGCCGAAGATAAATTAATTTGGCGGCGCAATTCCGCGTCCGCCAATGCCTGTTTCGCAAGACTCTGGCAATCATCAAAATCTCCGTCAACTTCCAGGGCGGTAACGTTCCCTCCGAGCGCGGTGATTTGTTTTTCCTGCAATGGACTGATTCGCCGGCCGGGATACAAAATAAAAACACGGATGTTGGCAAGACCGTGAAATCCGCTCGCCACCGCGCCGCCGGTGTCCCCGGAAGTCGCGGTGATAATGTTTAATTTCTCGCCGCTTCGGCCAAGATAATAATCAATCACCCGCGCCATAAACCGCGCGCCGAAATCCTTGAAGGACAGCGTCGGCCCATGGAAAAGTTCCAAAATATGGAGATTTTTGTCCAAGCTCACTAGCGGCACCGGAAAATTAAGAGCCGCTTTGATAATTTTTTTTAAATCCGCCGCGGGGATATCGGTAAATTTTTTGGCCACCCCGAAAGCGATTTCGCGAAGGCCGTCGGCGGGCGAAACGAATATTTTTGGAAATTTTTCCGGCATAAACAGCCCGCCGTCATCGGCAAGCCCCTCAAAAAGCGCCGTCTTAAAATCCACCGGCGATGCTAACCTGTTTGTGCTATAAAAAAGCATTGATTTTTTCCGCCACTTCAACGCTGGGAATTTGGCGGCAATTTATAGTATGATGGGCGAATTTTTCATAAAGCGGAGCACGTTCGCCGTATAGGCCGTCCAAGCCCTTTTCCGCCAGGCCAACAATTCCTCTATCGTTGGCGCTCTTCCCCAAACGCCGCTTAATTTCGGACAACGGCAGTTCAAGATAAATAATTTTAGTTTCGGCGCGCAGTTTTTCCATCGCGGCGACGGAATAAACAATGCTTCCGCCTGGCGAAAAAACGGTCTTATTCAAATCAAGGCCAAGAGTATGCAACTCCTCCAACCGCATCAGCTCGGCATCTCCTTTTTCTTTTACAATCTCCGCGTGACCGCGACCCTCTTTTTCTTTGATTAAAATATCCAGGTCCAAAAAATCATAGCCAATTTTTTTGGCCAATAATTTTCCAACAGTTGATTTTCCCGCCCCCGGCATTCTTATTTGGCAGTGTTTTGACGCGTCAAAACACTGTGTCTTTTAACGATCTTTGAGCCCCATTCCTTTCGGCCGAGGCGGATTTTTTAATAATTCCCAAATATCAATGTCCTTGAAAATATCTTCCAGCCAAGATTTCTTAATTAAAATACCGGTGGATTCAGATTTTTTAGTAACTTTAAAAGATCTCTGACTTTTATAAACACTGGGATTCCCAAAGAAATTTTTCCTAAGCGCGCTGATGGTTGCCGGAGATACCCATAAAACGCGCATAATTTCTCTTGTGCCCTTACCCGCTCGAATCAACGCTAACGCCGCTAATCGCTTAGTTATGATGGATTTTTCATATTCACTAAACAGGGCGTTTATTATTTTACCGGTTTGGTCTTTGGTTCTAGTTTCCGTTAATTTTTCCGAAAGAATATTCCACAAAAATTCTTTCCACTCGGTTCTGTGCTTATTTTGAAAATCTTTGTAGTTAGAATCATTCATTTTCATAGCATTGCTATTATACCTTCGGTGTTTTGACGCGTCAAAACACCGAAGTGATTCCGGACGGGAGGCGTTGATCCTGATAACTTTGATCCCGTCAATTTTTTCTGAAATCTTTTCCGACTTTCTTTTTAAAATTTAAAACAATTCCGGTGTTTTGACGCGTCAAAACACGAGGGGCTTTTTTCAAATTAAAAAGCCCCCGAGTATTTCTACTCAGGGGCTAGGGAGCAGGGGGGCTCCGGGATGGTCCCGCTTTGCGGGACGGAGCTACTTGCGAAGGATGAACACCCAACGGTCGTTGCCGTTCCAGACGCTGCCGGCGCTGCCACAGTCCGTGTAGAGCCACTGGCCATAACCATCGCGCTCCACGCAGAAAACGTAGAGGAAACCATCCGAATCGGTGATGGGCTCCATTCCGATAAGGAGCCTTTCGTTCATCGGCTGGTCCGGATACTGAATCCGAAGCTGAGGTCCGACTTCGGCAGGACACTTCTCGAAACCAAGCCGCTTGGCTCCGGCGAAGACTTCAGCGGTGGTCCCGCCATCTTTCTCGCCGGTGAGCTCAGCCGTAGTTAGGATGTACAGATCCACTTCGGTTTCCTCGCTGGCCGCTTTGAAAGCCGGTCTGCCGAGGATGTCGTTGGCCCAGTCGCTGATCTTGTTGCCGCTCTTCTTGAGATCCTGGCGGAAGTTGTCGGCGGTCTGGAGGCCGGTGCCGAGTTTGAGGGTACGCCAGGGTTTGAACGCAGGGGCCGCTTTCTTCTGGTCGCCATCCCCAAATCTGAACTTGCCTTCGATGAAGGATTGCAGAGCCCGCATCACGGAGTCAAAAGGCAAGGTACCTTCGTCCACTCGCCGAGCGACTTCGTCCAGGCGCCGTTGAAGCTGGCCGTACTGGTCGTCCGTGACACATTTGCGCGTCATGACGATCTCCTTTCTAAATGTCCCGAAACCCCATCCTACGCCACAGTGGCAAGGAACTGGCTAGATCGTAGCACAGCGTACATCATTTTATCAAGTTTTTGTTGCGTAAGTTCAACAAGTGAGCGCAACACACATTATACCATACCGCTGTGACATGTCACAGCGGTATGGTATAATCACAAGTATGAAATTAAATAAATCTCGCCCTAAGTCACAAAAACAAATAATTGGTAAATCGGCGGATAAATGGATGGAGGATTTGTGGGAAAAACTAGCGGACAAAATCGCAAAAACCGAATCTCCAAAGGAGGTGAGAAATATCTTGGAAAATTTGGTTAGCAAGGACGAAAAGAAAATGATACTCCGACGATTGGCAATTCTGGCATTAGTTAC
>LCOU01000032.1:0-4757 GCA_001003205.1 Parcubacteria group bacterium GW2011_GWA2_47_8b
TAGAGGATAGCAAGGAGGGGTGGGCGAACGCTTTTGTTTTAGGTTTGAAAGCGTGGTTTGACGGGAAGGGCATTGATTTTGATTTTTCTAAGCTTCGTCCCTTGGGTTCGCGGCTCAAGACTATGGGCGGCAAGAGTTCCGGCCCTGGTCCGCTGATGGCCTTAATGGATTTTGCCAGGAAGAAGGTTTTGGCCAGACAAGGAAGGCGGCTGTCGTCTTTAGACGCTCATGATATTATCTGCAAAATTGGGGAAATCGTGGAAACGGGCGGCGTGCGCAGGGGCGCGTTGCTGTCTCTTTCCGACTTGGACGACGTGGAAATGCGCTTGGCGAAAACCGGCCAGTTTTATCTGACCGAACCCCAGCGTCATATGGCCAACAACTCCGTTGCGTACATTGAAAAACCGCCGGCCAGCCAATTTATGGACGAATGGATAGCGTTATCCAAAAACGGGACAGGTGAACGGGGCATTTTCAATCGCGGCAGTCTTCAAAAACAGCTTCCCCAGCGGCGCTGGAAAGTTTTCGCCAAAGACGCAGCCACCAGCGGCATAAATCCCTGCGGCGAAATTGTCTTAAAGTCCAAAGAATTTTGCAATTTGACGGAAGTAGTAGCGCGCGCCGAAGATACCGAGGCGACATTGTTGAAAAAAGCGCGTCTGGCGACTATTCTGGGAACTTATCAAGCATCGTTAACCAATTTTCCGTATCTTTCCAAAGAATGGAAGAAAAACTGCGAGACCGAGAGATTACTGGGAGTTTCCATCACCGGCCAATGGGATTGTCCGGCGGTTCATAATCCGGATTTGCTCAAAAAATTGAAAGATAAAGCGATAGAGGTTAACAAAATTTATGCCGCCAAAATTGGCATCAATCCGTCTACGGCCATTACCTGCGTTAAGCCGTCTGGCACGGTTTCTCAACTGGTTGATTCGTCCTCCGGTTTGCATCCGCGACATTCTCCTTATTATGTCCGCCGCATCAGAATTTCCGCCACCGACAGCCTGTTTCAAATGCTTAAAGATCAGAAAGTTCCGTATTCTCCGGAAGTTGGACAAAGCGGCGAGGGCGCCAATACCTACGTTTTGGAATTTCCAGTGAAATCTCCGGTCGGTTCGGTATTTCGTAACGATTTGACCGCTCTCAATCAGCTGGAACATTGGAAGCTGGTAAAAGAAAATTTTACCGAACACAATCCTTCGGTCACCATCTCTGTTGGAGACGGGGAGTGGATAGGAGTCGCCAACTGGCTTTATGAAAATTGGGACATAATTGGGGGATTGTCCTTTTTGCCGCGCACCGATTATGTCTACGCCCTCGCTCCTTACGAGGAAATCAGCGAAGAGCGTTACAACAAGATGGCCGCCGCTTCTCCGGTTATAGACTTTTCTCAGATTATTATTTACGAAAAAGAAGACGAAACCCAAGGCTCTAAAGAACTCGCCTGTATGGGCGGGGTGTGCGAAATTAAATAAAGCCTCGTCCTAAAATTCTTTTCGCGGCTTTGACTTTTTGATGATGGCGAAAGCTTCTTTAGGAGTATCAACTATGTGGTAAAGATTAAGGTCCTCGCGGTCAATGGTCTGGTATTGATCTAAAAGTTTTTTCTTCATCCATTCGTCCAAATCTCCCCAAAAGTCTTTGCCAACCAAAATAATGGGAATTCTCTCGTAAATTTTTTTAGTTTGGACCAGGGTGAGAATCTCCAAAAGTTCGTCAAGCGTTCCGTAGCCGCCCGGGAAGAAAACATAAGCTTGGGCAGAAAAGGACAGCATCACTTTTCTTGTGAAGAAATAATAAAACCCCCTGGATTTTTTGACATAAGGGTTAATACGCTGTTCGTAGGGGAGCTGAATGTTAATACCGACGGACTCTCCTTTACCTTCCACCACGCCCCGGTTGCCGGCCTCCATAATACCCGGTCCACCGCCGGTAATCACCGTATAACGAGCCTTGCCCAATATCCTTCCCAGTTCTTGAGCGATTTTATACCACTTATTTTTTTCATTAAAACGCGCCGACCCAAAAAAGGTTACGGTTTTTTTAAAATCGGCAAGAAATTGGAATCCGTCCACAAACTCCGCCATGATTCGGAAAATCCGCCAATGGAAAGAGTGGCGCCAGTCGTGAGGGTGCGCAAAAACCGGCAATTCCTTCGCCGGGACCAGTAATGATTTACGATTTTTCCTTCTGTTTTTAGCCATACTATTGCGATTTTTTAATTCTACCATAATAAATTATAATAATGTAATGGTTCAAAAGCGAAGTAATGCCGGACTTGATGTCTCTATGAACAGAGAGCGGCTTTCCGCCCCCCGAAAACTTTTGAAATACATTGAGGAGCTGAAAAATACCCATGCGGAAATTTTCTGGAAACTTCCGTTTGATGACTCGGGTATAGCGAAAATCGGCAAGTTGGCGGACCAGTACCGCGCCAAAGGTTTTGAAAACGTCGTCGTGATTGGAATCGGCGGTTCCAGTTTGGGAACCTTGGCCGTTTGGAAAGCGCTCCGGGGGGCTTGTCCCGAGCCGGGCCGAGGGGATAAAAAACTTTTCTTTGCCGAAACGTTGGACGTTCGCCGCTTGAGCCGTCTGTTAAAAAAGCTTAGAAGCCCTAGCGTTTTTGTTGTTGTTTCAAAATCAGGCACCACAACCGAAACCATTGCTAACACCGCGGTTTTGTTAGATCAGATGAAAAACAAGGACCAAGCGGCGGTGGTTACCGATAGGGATTCCAAGCTTTGGCATTGGGCGCAAAAACGAGGATTTGATATTTTGGAATCTCCCCGGCAGGTCGGGGGGCGCTACTCGGTTTTTTCTGCTGTCGGGTTGTTTCCTCTTGCTTTGGGGGGCGTTGATATAAGTCGGCTTGTTGCTGGCGCTAAGCAAATTACCTCTGATTGTTTGCTTGCCAGCACGGAAGCGA
Source organism: Parcubacteria group bacterium GW2011_GWA2_47_8b (assembly GCA_001003205.1). Taxonomy (GTDB): domain Bacteria; phylum Patescibacteriota; class Minisyncoccia; order UBA6257; family WO2-44-18; genus 2011-GWA2-47-8b. The sequence goes on from LCOU01000032.1 coordinate 2,927, forward strand.
ATCCGGCGTTGCGCTCGGCTTTAACGATTTGGAAACATTGGAAAAGGGGCAAAATTATTCACGACACTTTTTTATTTGAGCCGGATTTAGAATGGTTCGGAAAGTGGTATCGCCAGCTAACGGGCGAAAGTACCGGTAAGGGAGGCAAGGGTTTGATGCCAACTGTTTCAATTGGCACCACCGATCTCCATTCTGTTGCCCAACTTTATCTTGGAGGCCCAGATAACAGATTTACAACTTTCGTTTCGGTAAGGGATCACGGCGCGGATTTTGTTATTTCTAACAAGTCCGGCATTGAGGAACTAGTCCCCGATATTTCCGGAAAAGCCTTCAGCGCCATTTTGGATGCGATTTTAGCCGGCGCAAAAACTGCCTACCAAAAAAAGAAACTGCCTTTTATGGAAATAAAGCTCGCAGCCCTCTCGCCGGAGTCGGTCGGCGCCCTTTTGCAGATGAAAATGATTGAGATGGCGTATCTCGCCAATCTGCTGGGGGTTAATGCTTTTGACAACCCGCAAGTGGAAATGTACAAGGAGGAAACCCGCAAGTCTTTACATGCAATCAATACTAAAAGTTAAAAACGTCAGCGTGCATTTCAATAGCAAGACTGTCATACAAGGGCTTTCTTTTGAGCTGAATAAGGGCGACGTAATGGCCATTGTCGGCCCGAATGGCGCCGGCAAAAGCGTTTTATTCCGAGCGCTGTTGGGTCTACTGCCCTACGAAGGCGAAATTCAATGGCCGGAAAATGTGAAAATCGGCTATGTTCCCCAAAAGCTGGCAGTTGAACGGGATTTGCCGCTCAATGTTATAGAATTCTTGCAGTTTAAAGGCGCTTCGGTAAACGAAATACACGAATCGTTGCATTCCGTTGGGCTTGATCATTGCGTTTTGGGCAAGACGCGACTTGGCCAGCTTTCCGGCGGGGAGCTTCAAAGGGTTTTGATTGCCTACGCCCTAATGAATCACCCGGATGTTCTGCTTTTTGACGAACCAACCGCTGGCGTTGATATCGGCGGTGAAGAAACTATTTATTCTCTGATTGAAAAACTGCATACCAAAACCGGCCTGACCATTCTTCTTATTACGCACGATCTCAATATTATCTATCGTTATGCGGGTAAGGTGTTATGCCTAAATAAAAGCAAGATTTGTTACGGTTCGCCCCGGGAGGCCCTGGACACCAAAGTTTTAGAAGAGCTTTACGGCGCCAAAGTAAATATCTACCCACATGAACATCAACATTGATTATAATTTACTGTTAAGTCTCGTCGTCGGCGTTTTCGTCGGAGGCGCCTCGGCCTACATTGGTTCTATTATGGTGCTAAAGCGTTTGGCCTTGGTCGGAGATGCGCTTTCCCATGTTGCCTTGCCCGGCATCGGTTTGGCGTTGGTTTTAAATCTCAATCCGTTTGTGGGCGCCTTTGCCGCTTTGGCGGTAGCAGTTTTAATAATTTGGCAAATTCAAACCAAGACCGGCCTGCCCACCGAAGCTCTGGTTGGCTTGTTGTTTACCGCCTCTTTGGCGATAGGTATTCTCGTTACCCCAGAACCGGAATTGCTGGAAGCGTTATTCGGCGACATTTCCAGGGTTGCCGTTTCCGACGTTGTTTTGGCCGTAATCTTTTCCATTACAATTTTCTCGGTGATATACCGGTTAAGAAATGCCCTTGTTTTGGATTTAATTTCTCCAGATCTGGCAGAGTCTCAGCGGATAAATACCGCCAAACTCAACCTGGTTTTCCTCGCGTTGGTGGCAATCGTCGTCGCTTTGGGCGTGAAAGTCGTTGGTATTCTATTGATGGGCTCTTTGGTGATTGTTCCAGCTGTT
>LCOU01000032.1:4851-5527 GCA_001003205.1 Parcubacteria group bacterium GW2011_GWA2_47_8b
AGAGGCGAGACTAGAGCGCCACTTTTTTCGGTCGGTAAAGATCTACGTCAATTGTTCTGTCAAAACAGGAATAGCCGGCTTGATGCTGCCAATTTGTTTCGGCGTTTGGCAGATCAAAAGTGGCGCAAAGTGAAAACATTTCAGGACTACGGACGGTATACTCGTAAGATGTGCCAGTAACCGGGTCGCTGGGAACAACAAAGCCGCTGATGCTGTCTTCCAAATCGGCTAATTTTTCCGGCAGGCGGGCTTTGCTTACCCAGTAGTTTACAATTTCCGATTGAATAGTTTGAAGATGCCAGATGCGCTGTTCATCGGCGCGGCGCAGGCGTTCCTGCGTCGGCGATCCGATAATAAAAAAACCGGCAACAATGGTCAGTGCCACTATTCCGATTATGGTGTATGCAAAATATTTCATTCCTCGGTTTTCCAGCGCTTAAGCTCCCAAATGTAGTATCCCATCATGGATCCCGTTACAAAAAACACGGCCAGCACTTTGAGTAAAAAGCGCACCGTCAACTCGCCGCCCAAAAAATTATTAATGAGAGTTACTAAGTCGCCAATGATAATCAGCGCTGTGGCGAAAAGCGTGAAATAAATCAGCCATTTGCGAATGCGCAAATTGCGCTTTGACGGACTGGCCGCGTAGCTTTTGTTTAAAAGCCGGGTCATAAAA
>LCOU01000033.1 GCA_001003205.1 Parcubacteria group bacterium GW2011_GWA2_47_8b
TAGTATTCTTATTGAGCATCTTGCTCGTTTCTATTTCATCTTCCTTTGCACAGACCGCTACAGAAAAAGAATTGATCCAATTGTCGATGGACAAGTGGCAATGGATGTCGGATAAAGACGTGGACAAACTAGACAAATTATTCGATGCTAAAGCCAAATTCGTTCACATGAGCGGAACGTGGAAGAAAGACGAAGAATTGGACATCATTAAATCGGGGCGAATTTGGTATAAAAAAGCGTCGCGTTGAGGCCTTCGTCGGAATTGAAAGTCGCCGCCGAAAAATCATCGCGCGTCATTTTGGTGCCCGTTTGGAGCATTAAAAGATTCAGGAGGTCGGTTCCGCGGTTGACGCTTTTGTTTGAGCCGCCGATGGCCGCCGCCGGTTTTGTGATGCGGCCGGTTTTGTCCAAGGTGCGCAGTTTCGGCACCAAATTTTCAAACTCGGTCCAATTCTTGGGTGGAAGCGCGACGCCTTTGTTGTCAAAAATATCTTGGTTATAAAAGAAGGCGAGGGTGTCTATATATAAAGGAAGGGCGTAAATGACGCCATCGGGCGCGAAATCTTGTTCAACAACAGTCGGAAACAGGGATTTAAAATCTTTGAGCACGATCTGGTTTTCGGAGAAGGGAGCTACCTTGTTGAAGTGCTTGGGCAGCCAGGCATTGTGGAACATCAAAATGTCGGGCGGGTTCTCGCCGGCCAGGGCGTTTATCAAATCGGTTTCGTAGGTGTCGGCATTCAGCTGGCGATAACTTATTTCAACCTTGGGATGTATTTTTTTGTAGCTTTGTATGGCGTTATCAATAACGCTTGAGTTGTCAAAAACTCCCCAAAACGTCAAATTGCCGGAAAGTTCGGATTGCGGCTGTTTAACTCCGAAAATTATCAAAACCACCAGTCCGATTACAACCACAACACCGAGGCCGATGAGGATAATCTGATTTCGGGCTAAAGCCATACTCTTACAGTATAACAATACCGGCAACTTTGTCGCCTGAATCAAGCGTCATAATGCGCACGCCTTGGGTGGCGCGGCTGGCTTTGCGGATAGTGGCGAGTTGGGTGCGGATTATCTGTCCTTTGGTGGAGAGGGCGAGTACTTCCTCTTCGGCGCCCAACACCGCCGCCGCCACGAGCTGGCCGGTTTTGGCCGTGATTGCCGCGGTTTTGATGCCGGAGCCGCCGCGTCCCTGCGTTTTGTACTGGGAAAGCGGCGTTTGTTTGCCATAGCCGTTCGCCATTACAACGAGCAATCGGGAATCCTTCGCTCCTTTTGGAATCAAGTCCATGGAAGCGACCTGGTCTTTGCCTTTTAGTTTTATCGCGCGGACGCCGGCGGCGGTGCGCCCCATCGCGCGGACTTTGGCTTCTTGGAAGCGGATGGACTGGCCCAGGGCGGTGGTAATGATAACGTCGTCGCCTCCGGGCGAAAGGCGGACCCAGTTGAGCTGGTCATCTTTTTTGAGTCCGATGGCGATGATGCCGGTGCGGCGGACATTGTCAAAGCCCTTGAGCGACGTTTTTTTGACCAGACCTTTCTTGGTGACCATTATTAGGTTGCCGTCGCTGGTTTTTTCATACGTAATCAGGGCGCTGATTTTTTCCTCAACCGGAATTTCCAGGAAATTATGAATCGGCTTTCCTTTGGATGTCCGGGTGCCTGCCGGAATTTCGTAAACTTTTGTCTGGAAGACGCGGCCGCGGTCGGTAAAGAACAAAACGTTGTCATGCGTATTAGCCGCCGTGAAGTGAGTCAGCTCCCTAAATTCCTTAAGGCCGCCCGCGACTACTTTGGTGCGCCGTGGATTGTTGAAACGCGTTTTAACGTCCATCAATTCGTCTTTGACGACCTTCAGAATTTTAGCCGGACTTTTTAGAAGCGCGGTCAGTTCGGCGATTAATTTTTTCTTCTCGGCGAGTTCGTCTTCAATTTTTTTGCGTTCAAGGTTGGCCAGCGCCTGGAGTTTCATTTCCAAAATCGCGTCGGCCTGGCGGTCGGAGAATTTGAAATTTTTGATGAGGTTTTTCTTGGCGTCCTCGCGGTCAGCCGATTTTTTAATAGTGGCGATAACTTTGTCTATAATAGAAAGCGCTTTGGCGAGGCCGGTAAGAATATGCGCGCGCTCTTCGGCCTTGGTCAGTTCAAACTGGGTGCGGCGGCGCACCACCTCGTTGCGGTGGGCGAGATAAGCGACCAAAACATCCCTCAACGACATCACTTCCGGCTGTAGTCCGCCGGCAAGCGCCAGCATATTCAGGTGAAAATCTTTTTGAAGGTCGGTAAATTTATAAAGCTGATTCAGAATTTTTTGCGGCGGCACGTTCGGTTTCAGTTCAATAATGATGCTGATGCCGTCTTTGCCGGATTCATCGCGCACGTCGCGAATGCCCTCAATTCTTTTCTCGGTAATAAGTTCGGCGATTTTAATTATTAGCTCGGATTTATTTACCTGATAAGGAATTTCGGTAATTTCAATGACGAACTCTTCGCGTCCGGACGAAGTGTGTTTGCTTTCTTTTATTTCGGCGAGCCCGCGCGTGGTAATCGCGCCGCGTCCGGAAGTGTAGGCTTCCACAATCGCTTTTCTGTCATACATCACGCCGCCGGTCGGAAAATCCGGCCCCTGCACAAATTCCATCAACTCGTGGGAGGTCGCTTTCGGATTGTCGGCCAGGTGAATAATCGCGTCCGCCACTTCGCCGAGGTTGTGCGGTGGAATGTTGGTCGCCATTCCGACAGCGATGCCGACACTGCCGTTAAGCAGAAGGTTGGGGAGTTTGGCGGGGAGCACTTTCGGCTCCTGTCGGGTGCCGTCGTAATTCGGCCGCCAATCCACAGTTTCCTTTTCTATGTCGGCAAGCATTTCGTCGGCAATTTTGGCGAGCCGCGCTTCGGTGTAGCGGTAGGCGGCGGCGGAATCTCCGTCAATGGAATTGTGCACAAAAACTCCTGCGGCTAAAGCAAAATTATGACTCTTATCAATTGTAAGGTCGTAAACACCCTCTTTCCGGTCAAGAAACTCAACCTTTTTAACTTTGTGATTTTTGGTTAGGTCCTGGAGCAACGTCTTACTATTGCCCTCATAATACTTGTTTATTCCGGTCTCCCAGGATGTGGCTCGGCCATACCCATACACAGCGTTTCTTAACTGTTCGTATAATTTCCGACTTAGCGTATTATACTTTTCAAAAACCTCGCGGCATATTTTAAGGAATTTTACTTTGCCGGTATTATTAGTAACCCTCTTTTTATTGGCGGCAACAATCTTGTCATGGAATAACTTTCTATACTCGGTATTTTGCCACAGCCTCTTTAAGGTTTCGGTTGCTCTTTTGGATAATTCCAATCTTTTTTCGGGATGATTTTTAATGTAGTCCTTATTTACCTTGCTCAAGATCGCGCGCATTTTTTCTCTATATTTGGGGTCTCTCCAATTGTTTAGGTTGCGTTCAGAGATTCTTTGGGCATAACTTTCTCTGTGTTTTGGGTTAGACCAAAAAGCCTTGCGCCCTTCGGCAATTTTATTACGATACTCTGGATTTTTGTGCTGATCTGCGGCCTGTTTATAATGTATCTGCCAGTGTTCACCCCATTGTAATCTTGTTATGTTATCAGGACTATTGTTCAGCTTATTAAAATCCACGTGATGCCTCACTCGTCCCGCCCCTTTTGAATATTTGCCGATCGTTAGATTGTAATTATCTGCCAAATGGTGAGCTGGCACCCACTCATTGGTTTTGTTTTGATTTATTAAGAGATAGTCCGCTCTATTGAGGCGATCGGTTTTTGTTGAAAGTCGCTCATACAGAGGCATTAAAGATTCTTGGGGTCGTAAATCCCTGGCCTCCTTGTAGCAACCGTCTCTTAACATAAACCGATGGTTAGGAGTGCATCTAATTTCCTGACCATTATCCAAAACAACCCTTACAAGCCCCGCGCTCTTTATGGTAAGCCTGGGGTTTTTGATTTCCGCGATGGAAATCAGGCCAGTGCCATTCACCGTGTAGGTGTAGTTTTTCTTCCCTTGTTGGTGCTCTTCTATTAACTCTCCGAAGCTCAAGTCCCTGCCATCGGTCAATTTAACTTTGGTATCCTTCGTAAAACAGCCGAAGTTTCCTTGGCCTTCCACCAGCGGATAGCGCAGAGAAAAATCCTGGGTCATGCGAACCAAGGCGTCATATACGGCAACATCGCCGTGTGGATGGTATTTTCCGAGAACGTCGCCGACAACCGTTGCCGATTTACGGAATTTCGCTCCGTGCGTTAGGCCCGCTTCCCGCATCGTCCATAAAATCCTCCGGTGCACGGGCTTCAAACCGTCGCGGACGTCCGGCAGGGCGCGGCTGATGATGACCGACATCGCGTAATCCAAATACGACTCCTGCAATTCGTTGGAGATTTCCCTGTTTTCCACGCGGCCGGTTGCGGCCGGTTTTATTTCTTTATTATCTTTTTCTTTTTTTGCCATATTACGGAAGTTTTGTTATTGGAAGCGGCTCTAAATCTTTGGGCAGGAAGTTTTTCTGGTCATTTTCTATAACGATAGTGTTTTTTTTGGCAAGCGGAGCGCCTATTTTCTTTACCTGCTCCCAAAAATTGCCGAAGCTGGATGATAGGGTGGCAAAAAAGCCCGAACCATCCGTGACCTGCCTGTCGTCAGGCATGGCAGCGACTTGGGTTTCGCCCATTGGATTAACTCGGGCAACCGATACGTCCAGATAAAAAGCCCAAAGGCCGGCGATTATCGCCATCGTGAAACCGCTGAAAATAAAAACCCAGAGTTTTTTGGTTTTTTCGTCGGAGGCCCGAACTTTATTTATAAAATCTTTAAACATTTTTATTTTACGCTTTCAGCGCTACTACTTTAGTTCCTGGCGCCAGCTCTTTTTTCTTAATCACTAATTTTTCCTGGGTTTCCGTTTTCTGCTCCATTTCCTTGAGAAATCCCTTGAGCTGCTCCGGTTTTTTGTAAGACGGTATGACAATCTTGGGCTGTATTTGTTTGATGACTTTGGCGCTGGTCGCGGCGGGAACAAACAAAATGTCCACATTGCCGACTTTTTCCAGCACTCCCGGCTCCAGGGCGTCTCCCGTTTCGCCCAAAAAACCAAGGCGCATTTCCTCCACCGTCGCCACATAGTTGGTCGTGCCGTTTTTGGCCGACCAGCCGTCAACCTCCACCCCCTGAATTTCGTATTCGCCGGGTCCTAGAATTTGGTTTGCTTCCGGCGGCCACTGGGTTTTTTCCGATTCTTCCGGAGCTCTAATAAGCAGCACAATGTCTCCTTTGAAGCGCGGAAGGGGGTCGGTGACAATGCTTAATTTGCCGCTTTGTATCTTGAAACAGCTGTTGCCGCAATAGTTAATGACCATAAGATATTAATATGTAGTTTACCTCGTTTTTGGGAATTTTCCAATGGTTGTTGGACAATTATTTTATCTCTTGCTATAATTCCTTGCAATGAATTTGCCTGCCAAAACTTTATCCGCGCTCGGCCAGCTTATTAAAAACGAAGCGGGCCTGGTCAGTGTTTTTAAAAACGGCGATTTAGTTGAGGGTAAAATAATCAAAAAAACCGCCAAAGCGATCTATTTTGATCTCGGCCCTTTCGGCACCGGCATTGTTTACGGTTCCGAGCTGATGAATGCCCAGGATGTTTTGAAAAATCTTAAAGTCGGCGACGTTGCCACCGCCAAAGTTGTTGACCAGGAAAACGACGACGGCTACGTGGAGCTTTCTCTGCGCGAAGTCGGCAAGCAAAAAGCATGGCAGGAAATCAAAGAATTGAAAGAAAGCGGCGAGTTGATGACCGTCAAAATTTCCGGCTCCAATTCCGGAGGGCTCACCACCGAAATCAACCAGCTCAAGGCTTTTATACCTGTTTCACAGCTCGCCACCGACCATTTTCCAAAAGTTGACGACGGCGACCGCAATAAAATCTCGGAAGAGCTGAAAAAGCTGATAGGCCTTGAATTGAAAGTGAAAATTATAGATGTAAACCCCCGCAGTAATAAAATTATAGTTTCCGAGCGCGAAACCGCGTCCGAAAACATCAAAGAATTGCTTACTAAATATAAAGTAGGCGACGTGATTGACGGCATTATTTCCGGCGTTGCCGACTTCGGCGCCTTTTTGCAGTTTGTTGATAACCCGAAAGTTGAAGGAATGATTCACATTTCCGAGCTTGACCACCGCTTGATTGAAAATCCCAAAGAAGTCGTGAAAATCGCACGGTAACGCGTTTTAATCCCTACGGCGCTTTTGTCGCGTTGGATCAGGACATTCAGGGGTTGATTCACGTTTCCGAATTTGGCGGCATTGAAGAAATGAAAAAACAAATTGAAATCGGAAAGTCCTACCAATTCAAAATTGAACAGATGAGGCCGGCGGAAAAACGGATAATTTTGAAATTAAAGAAATAAGTCTTATAATAAAACAATGTTAACCCAACGAAAGAAGAAACTAATTATTAAGGAACACGGCGTCCATGAGACTGACACCGGTTCGTCCGCCATCCAAGTCGGTTTGCTCACCCGCCAGATTGAGGAGCTGACCGGCCACTTGAGGCAGCACCCGAAGGACAATCATTCCCGCCGCGGTTTACTGCAGATGGTTGGTAAGCGCCGCCGTTTGCTTGCCTATTTAGAAAAACATAACAACAAGACCTACAATACTCTGGTGAGGAGTCTTGGTTTGAAAAAATAATGAGATGAGAAACAAAGAACAGCGAGTCGGCATCTTTATTGATGTCCAAAATCTTTATCATTCCGCCAAAAATCTTTATAAGGCCCGCGTCAATTTCAAGGAGCTCGTGAAAAATCTTTTAAGCGGGCGAAAATTGATACGTTCCGTCGCCTATGTTGTAAAGGCGGAAGCAACGGAGGGGGAGGCGGCGTTTTTTGACGCGCTTAAGCAGGCCGGCATTGAATTGCGAATGAAGGACATCCAGGTTTTTCCGGGCGGGGCCAAAAAAGCCGATTGGGATGTTGGAATGGCGGTGGACGCCATCAGGATGGCAGATTCGGTTGATGTGGTCATATTAGTTACGGGCGACGGCGATTTTGTGCCGCTGATTGAATATTTGAAGTGGGGGCTGGGGCGCACCGTGGAAGTAGCCGCTTTCAGCCGGACTTCTTCGGCTAAAATCAGGGAAGAGGCCGATGAATTTATCGCCATTGAAGAAATACCAAGAGTTCTTTTGAGGAAGTAAAACGTTAATTTTAAATTTCTAATTTTAAATTTTAAATCAATGACGAAATGTTTAAATGATAAAAATTAATTTGAAATTTAATAATTAAAAATTCATTTAAAATTAAAAATTTATAATTTAAAATTTGAATAAACATGGACTTAAAACGAAAACAATTTAAAACTGAATTTGCTGGAAAACAGCTGGTGCTGGAGGTTTCTAGTTTCGCCGGCCAGGCCAATGCCGCGGTCATCGGCCGTTATGGAGACACGGCAGT
>LCOU01000034.1:0-6720 GCA_001003205.1 Parcubacteria group bacterium GW2011_GWA2_47_8b
CCCGCCTCTGGCGGGAATTCAGTAAGGCCAAAACGGGCTTTTTAAATTTTTATTGATTAAATTCATTTTATTTGGTAAAGTTATAGTAGTAAAACTTATTCTCTATCTATACTAGTATAATTATACTATGAAGTCAAAAGAATTACCAACAATAGCAAGAAATATTAAGAAATACAGACAGAAACAGGGCATTTCGCAAGACAAGCTCTCAAAACTGGCTGATATTGCCTACAATGTGATTATCAAAATTGAATCCGGTGCAACGCCGAATCCAACAATTGAAACGATGGCAAAAATTGCGAAGGGGTTAAGTGTTTCAATTGATGATTTAATGAAATAAATATGATTAAAAGTTTCAAAATTGGACAAAATTCATTAGAAGTTTCTCAAATAATAGTTAAGAATTGCCCAGAAATTATTCAATTAAAATTAATATCTCATAAAGTTGAAAAAAATTGGCGACAGGTCAATAGCACATTTTCATCAAAAACCAAGAATATTTTGAGAGGATTTAATCACGACAAACCAATTAAGGAAATTGTTTATGATCGAGATAGGTTTCTTGGTTTAAATTTGGCGGGGCTAGAAAAACTTGCCGAAAATGAAGCGTGGTCTTTAACATCAAAAGTTTTATGTGCCGGAAATGTATATAAACATATTCCCATGATGAATTTTCATCCAAATAATATTGACTTAAGGGTTATTAAAAAAACCTTGGAATATATTTGCGGTAAAAAGAGCGGCTGCTTATTAGATAGTGGTAGATTTTTTCATTACTATGGAAATTTTTTACTTACAAATGACAAATGGATTAAATTTATGGCGGAGTTTTTAATGCCGTGCGTAGTGGTAAGTCCAAGATATATCGGGCACCGACTTCACGATGGATATTGTACACTTCGACTCACGACCGAAAAATTGTATAAACCAAAATTGCCAGAAGTAATAGAAGTTTTATAAAGAATTTGCCGCCAAACCTGCCTGCCGGCAGGCAGGGGCGTGGGGGGAATTCCGCCGTTTGAAGTTAAGTAGAATAAGGCTTAAGGTGAGAGGATGCTTATTGATGATGTAACTATTAAAGTATGTGCGGGGAAAGGCGGCAGGGGTGCCGTGGCTTTTAATAAAGATTTAATGAGTTTGGGGCCGGCTGGCGCGGACGGCGGCAATGGCGGCAGTATTTATTTCGAGGGCATTTCGGACTTGAGCGGATTGTTGCAGTTTCGGTATAAAAAAGAAATTAGCGCCAAAAATGGAATGGACGGCCGGAGCCAATTTCGCGACGGGCAGGACGGCGAAGATTTAATTTTAAAAATTCCGGTTGGCACGGTTATTCATAAAGTTGATTCGGAAGAAGCGCAGGAAATCGTAAAAGTCGGCGAAAGGGTCATTATTGCCAAGGGCGGCCACGGCGGCAAGGGTAATTTTAAGTTTCGGGCGCCGCATCGCACCAGCCCAACAATGTTTCAGTACGGCACGCCCGGAGAAGTTTTCACTATCCGGCTGGAACTTAAACTAATCGCGGACGTCGGAATCATCGGGCTGCCCAACGCCGGAAAATCCAGTCTGTTAAATGAACTCACTAAAGCCAAAAGCAAAGTGGCAAACTACCCCTTCACAACTTTGGAGCCCAACTTGGGCGCTTATTACAAATTGATTTTGGCGGACATCCCCGGACTGATTGAGGGGGCGTCGGCCGGCAAAGGATTGGGAATAAAATTCCTGCAGCACATTGAGCGGACAAAAACCCTTTTCCATTTGATTTCCGCGGAATCGGAAAATCCAGCAAGGGATTATAAAATAATTAAAAACGAGTTGGCGCATTACAATAAAAAATTGGCGGAAAAACCCGAATACCTGTTTTTGAGCAAAAGCGATTTGTCACAGCCGCAAGAAATAAAACGGAAAATCGCGGTCCTCAAGAAAATCAACCCCAATACCATTGCCATCTCCACGCGCGATAAAGATAGCGTGGAAAAAGTAAAAAAGATTCTAAATAAAATAGAATCGGAAAAAGCTGCATTTTGTAGATAGTCCTCAATTTCTGTATACTTAGGGAGATATGAAAAATAAAAAAATATCCGCCCTACTTTCGTTGCTGTTTCCTGGCCTCGGGCATTTTTATATCGGAAAATATGTTGACGGCGTGGTTTTTGTTCTGGGCGCCGGCTTGTTGTGGTACGCGATTTGGTACCGAAGCACCTTGCTTTTATATTTAAACAACCCACGTTCTTTTCTTGTTTGGGGAGGCCTAGTCTTTGTTTATTTGTTCTCAATCGTAGATTCCTATAGAAAAACGAAATAAATTTATGGAAAAAGGACTGCCCGCAAAAATACTTCTTATTCCGGGAATTTTGATTGTTTTAATTTTAGTCGTCTATGTCGGTTTTGGACGCGGACTTATTCCAAGTGAGGCCGAATACCAAAAGGGTCAGGCTCGTCTTGCCGTTGCGATGAAAACCAAGCTTCCCGAGACACCGCTTCTTGAAGTTAAATATCCGATTCAGGGCTACAGAATTCCGGGAGTAGGAGGGTTTTGCTGGATAGAATCCTCTTCCGGATTAATAAAGTATCTAGAGCCAGACATTGATTTTGACACGTTTATTTTTTACGGAAGGCCCACTTTGATTGTGGCGGGGAGAGATAATAATGAAAGATGGGGGCCGGGGTTAAGCCAAGCGCACGCCTTTGTTGAGCTTGGCTATACCGCATTTAGGGGCTCAACCAATCCTACCCATCTTCCGCAAAGCGTCTTTCCGGACATTGACCCGCTCAATCTGATTTACTTCAAAACCGCCCAGCAAGAACTAGATTTCATAAAAAAACTTGTTTCCGCGAAAATAATACCAACTATTGGTTACGATGGAGATTTTTCAACGGTTGTGGGTTACAACAAAGATGGGCTTTGGATTGTGAGAAGCGATCCGTCCCAAACCGACAAGGAGGGAAGAAATTTTATGACTTACCCCGTTCCTTTTGAACCGACTTTCATAACCTACAGAGAGCTTTTTAATAATTGGGGAATGGACTACCAGTTTTTCTGGTACGAGAAAACGGGTTTCCGAAAACCAGTGAGCGAGATTTACGCGGAAAATAAAAAGAACGCACAGGAGGCCGTGAGCAATTTGAAAGCAGTGCTTGATTTTCTCCAAAGCGGAGGACGCTTAGTGGACTTTACATACGAAATAGACATTCCTTCCTCCATATCCCTTTACAGATATTTTACCAAAAGAGGGAACACCGACATTGCCAATATTTACCTTAAAATTGCTGAAATTTATGACTTTCAGAGAGAATCCTTAGGGCCGGATTCCCGAAGAAGCCAATCAGAAGCCAGAAAATTCTACATTGAAACTCTTACAAAAGTACAGCCGTTGCTGGAGGAAGCGGCCACGAAGTGGCCCTAAAGACACCGTTCAAACTTTGACACCCCAAAGACTCGTGCTAGACTTTAAGTTATATGAAAAAAATAATATTTAAAATTGCGGGCGTGACAGCGATCTTCGGTTTGCTGTTCTTGGTGGCGCAGATAAGTATTTCTGCGGCACAAACTAAAAATGGCGATGGTCGCAAAATTGTTGTCTTTAAGAATGGACTAAGCGACAGCCAGAAAGACAAAATTATTGAACGTGTGGGTGGCGTAAAATTTAAAAACCTTGATCAGATTGGCGCGAAGGCGGTGCGTTTTTCTTCGCGCGCGGCAATAGAGATGCTAAAGACCGATCCAAATGTGGCGCGGGTTGATGATGACGTCATTGTGGAAGCGCTCGGTAAGATTTCCGCTCAACCGTCTCAGGTTTTGCCTTGGGGCGTTGATCGGATTGACGCAGAGTTAGTGTGGCCGAGTGGAAACGTTGCCGATCCGGTGAAAGTTGGAATTATTGATACGGGTATCTCCAGCAGTCACCCCGATCTTGCGGCGAACGTGAAGGGCGGCGTGAACACGATAAATCCACGCAGGAGTTGGAATGATGACAACGGACATGGCTCGCATGTCGCCGGTATTGTTGCGGCGTTGAACAACTCTATAGGTGTTATTGGCGTGGGGCCGGCTACGAATCTTTACGCGATAAAAGTTCTGGGCGCGAGTGGTTCGGGTTATGTTTCTGACGTCATTGAGGGCATTCAATGGGCTGTGAATAATCAAATTCAGGTTATAAATATGAGTCTCGGGTCCAGTTCCGATGTCCAATCACTCCACGACGCTGTTGTCGTGGCTAAAAACGCCGGTGTGGTGATAGTAGCTGCCGCGGGTAATTCTGGCGCGAGTGTCATCTTCCCGGCGGCCTATCCGGAAGTAATTGCCGTTTCGGCAACTGACCAAAATAACGCCATCGCCAGTTGGTCAAGCCGCGGTCCAGAAGTTGATTTGGCCGCACCTGGTGTGTCCATTTACTCCACATACAAAGGCACCGGCTATGCAACAATATCTGGGACGTCTATGGCCGCCCCGCATGTTGCTGGTTCGGTTGCGCTCGTTTTGGGCACGCCAGTAGGCGAGTACGACGCCAACCTTAGTGGGCTGACGTTATAAAGTTGTAGACTTTTCATAGAACCTTGAACTCATTCCTCTAATGAGGATGGAGGTGTTTGTTGCGTTGGTACGCGCTACGGCATCCGTGGCTTGCGTTAAAGCGTTGGTTGTGCGACGAGCCCAGGGGTCTTGCCCAACACGTCCATCTTATTTTATCAGCTACCGCGGGTATCATGATCTGGTCGTTGGCCCTGATGTGTTTTACTATTCTGGCCGGCAAGATATTTACAAGCCGTTTAGGCATAGGTGATTATTTTTCCTTTTTTTGGGCTTGGTACAAGGCGGCTTTCATTGAAGAGTTTGTGTTTCGTTGGCTGCCGTTGGCACCTCTGCTTATTATTTTCAGAAAACGGGCCATGTTGTGGCTGATGGTAGCATCGGTTTATTCGTCCATTTTTTTCGGCACGGCTCACTACTCTTACTATGAGGCTGACTGGCCTGGGCTATCGGGCGTGGTTCTGTCCCTTTTAAACCAAGGGGTCGGCGGCTTTGTCTGGTGCCTCGTGTTCATCAGATGCGCTCGTAAGGCCGATTATTTCTTTGTGCGGCCCATACTTACTACGACTACTGGCCACTTTCTTTTCAATATGATGGTTATTGCGATTTCAAGGGAAGTGCCCAGTACCATCTTCGCGCCCTAATTGACATTGGGGCGCTTTTTTAGTATAATGAAGCCAAGTTTTATGAATCCCATTTTTCAAAAAATTATCCAAATTCTTAACGGCGGCGGAGTGATTATTTTCCCAACCGAAACCCTTTCCGGCTTGGGCTGTGACGCAACCAACCCCCAAGCGCTTTTAAAGATTTACGCGATCAAAAACCGCGAATTCGGCAAGGCTTTCCCTATTTTGGTAAAGGATTTTAAGATGCTGTCTGAATACGCAATTCTTAGCGCAGAACAAAAAAAGGCGATTTCGGCCGCCAAAAAGCCAACCAACTTTGTTTTAAAAGCAAAAAACATTTCCCCGCTTGCGACTAAAAATCACACGGCGGCTTTTCGCATTTCCTCCGGCTCTTGGGTCAAAAAACTCTTTCATTTTTTTGATAAACCGATAGTCGCAACCAGCGCCAATCTTAGCGGGCAAAAACCGCTGTCGGATTCGCGCCAGTATCGCGAAGTTTTTGGCAGTAAAGCAGAGTTGATTGACGCGGCTATTTTTACGGGTGTTAATCGCAAGCGTTCCGGGTCCCGTATAGTTGACTTAACCTCTCGTCCGTATAAAGTAATTCGCAAGTAACGATGCTTTTTCGGATATTAAAAAAGGCGAAAAACAGCCGCGCGCGGCTAGGCATTATTAAGACAAAAAACGGCGTTATTCACACGCCGGCTTTTGTTCCTGTTGCCACTCAAGCCGCCGTCAAGGGCCTGACAGTGGAACAGCTCAAAGAAATCGGCGCCGAATCGGTCCTTTGCAATACTTACCATCTCTATTTGCGCCCCGGCGACAAAACGGTGCGCAAAATGGGCGGTTTGCACCAATTTATGAATTGGCACAAGCCGATTTGGACCGACAGCGGGGGATTTCAAGCTTTCAGTTTGGGCGCGGCAATTTCGCATGGAGTCAGTAAAATAGCCAGTATTTTTCCCGATGAAGGCGAGCGAGAACACGCTCCTCAAAAACCAAAAGAAAACTTTGTCAAAATTACCGAAGAAGGCGTTCG
Organism: Parcubacteria group bacterium GW2011_GWA2_47_8b; assembly: GCA_001003205.1. Lineage (GTDB taxonomy): Bacteria > Patescibacteriota > Minisyncoccia > UBA6257 > WO2-44-18 > 2011-GWA2-47-8b. The sequence goes on from LCOU01000034.1 coordinate 6,194, forward strand.
TTTTCGTTCCCATTTAGACGGCTCGTTTCATCTTTTAACGCCGGAAAAATCTATGGAAATTCAGAAAAACTTGGGTGCCGACCTTATTTTCGCCTTTGATGAATGCACTTCGCCGCTTCACGATTATGCGTACACGAAAAAATCCATGGAACGTACCCATCGATGGGCAAGGCGGTCGCTCGCTTCCTTTGATAAGAAAAATCAAGCTTTGTTTGGCATTGTGCAAGGCGGCGCCTATAAAGACTTGCGCGTTCAGAGCGCTAAATTCATCGGTTCAATGGATTTTGACGGCTTTGGCATTGGCGGATCGCTTGGAAAATCCAAAAAGGATATGTATAAAGTTTTGGATTGGACAGTGCCTCTACTACCGGAAGAAAAACCCAAACATTTACTTGGTATCGGTTCGGCTGACGATATTTGGGAGGCGGTGAAGCGCGGCGTTGATACTTTTGATTGCGTGGCGCCTACGCGGATAGCGCGGAATGGCTCGGCGTTGCTGGCAAAAACAGCCCTTAAAATCGCAAAAG
>LCOU01000034.1:6727-7829 GCA_001003205.1 Parcubacteria group bacterium GW2011_GWA2_47_8b
GGGCCTACGTAAGCCACTTATTCAAGGCCCATGAAATGCTGGGTCCGATTTTGACCACGATACACAACCTGTCTTTTATGGAAGCCTTATTGCGCGAAATAAGGAATAGGATATAATAATCTTTATGAAAGAAGGGCCGCCATCTCCGGGCGAATCGGCGGAAAATGCCGAATTTGAACGGTTAGTGCAGGAAAGAATTCAAGAACTTAAAAACGAAACGCACGAGGCCGCGGAAAAGGGTTGGGCAATTAACATGCCAAGCACGGAAGAGGGCTGGCGGCGGAGGGCCGAACGAGGAGTACGACAAAGTTTGGCGGAAAAGAAGGCCGCCGCCGAAAAGCAAGAAGCAGTTGAAAAAGAGAGGAGGCATATTGCGGCCGAGGGCCTAACAGAAGAAGAGGAAGAAACGATAGCCAGAATGCGCGCGGAGAGAAAACTTAAAAAATAAAAATACGCCTCTGGCGTATTTTTATTTTGAATGTGCCGCGGGAGGGAATCGAACCCCCGACGCCAGCCTCTTCAGGGCTGCGCTCTACCACTGAGCTACCGCGGCGGATAATCCTCATCTTATTTGAGCCGGTTGTAAAAATCAATACAGAGTTTTAAGATAATACAATTAAAGGAGCGCACCTTGAAAACTTGCAGTACGTGCCGATACGAAGCGCCGTGGATTGCGGTAACTATTTTGTACGGACTGTTTTTGCTGGGGGCCCTCTTTTCCGGTTCCTTTACATTTTTTCTTGCATTGGTTTTACTCGCGATTGTCGCCTACAACGCCAATCGTTACCTTGCAAAATTTCGCGAGCGTAACTGCGCCGACTATGACTGTTGTTGCGCCTGCCATTTCGCGATTACGTGCGCGTGCAAGTGCCATTATTGGTGCGGCAGTGGTCCAATAGCCGAGGCAAAGGAGGTCCCGCAACCGTGCTGTGAATGCGATTGGCGCCACGGAAATGACCGATTCAATGTAACGCCGTACGATTTTGACACGTATCGGTGCCGTTGCCGTTGCCACAAAATGCGAACGGTTGTCACGAATTGCGGCTGTGGTTGCCATCGCTGGTGCAGCTGGAAATTCCGTAAACAATAATGTCCCGATGTA
>LCOU01000035.1 GCA_001003205.1 Parcubacteria group bacterium GW2011_GWA2_47_8b
GGAAGGCCTCACTTTGCCGGGCAAGCTTGCCGATTGCAGTTCCCGCAATCCGGAGGAATCAGAACTTTTCATAGTTGAGGGCGACAGCGCCGGAGGCAGCGCCAAGCAGGGGAGGGATCGCCGCACGCAGGCTATTTTGCCGTTGAAGGGCAAAATTCTCAACGTGGAAAAAGCGCATATTGATAAGATGCTTATCAATAAAGAAATTAAAGCGCTGGTGATTGCCGTGGGAACGGCTATTGCCGAATCTTTTGATATTACCAAACTGCGCTACCACAAAGTTGTGCTGATGACCGATGCCGACGTTGACGGGTCGCACATTCGCACGCTTTTGCTTACGCTTTTTTACCGCCATCTGCCGCAGGTGATTGAAAACGGTCATTTGTACATTGCCCAACCGCCGCTTTATCGCGCGCAGAAGGGCAAGGAGGTTACTTATATATACAAAGAAGAAGAAAAAGATAAGTTGCCAAAGGAAGGAATGAACATCCAGCGCTACAAGGGTTTGGGTGAAATGAATCCCGAACAACTTTGGGAGACCACGATGAATCCCGCCAATCGTGTTTTGCGAAAAGTGGTAGTTGAGGATGCTGCGGAAGCCGACCGGCTTTTTGACATCCTTTTGGGGGAGGAGGTTGAGCCCCGCAAAAATTTTATCCAGAGCCGCGCCCAGTTCGTAAAAAATCTTGACATTTAAGTTAACTATAAGTAAAATAAACCAAATAAATTATGTTTAACAAAATCAGCACGTTTTTACAGGAATCAAGGCGGGAGTTTCAGCGGGTCAATTGGCCGAGCCGCTCTGAAACTGTTCGGATGACGATGATTGTTGTTATTTTCTCGCTCTCCATTGCCCTGTTTTTGGGGCTTTTAGACGCCCTGTTTACCTTCGCTTTGAGTAAAATTATCTAAAAATGACAACTTCTTCTACGGAACGCCATTGGTACGCCATTCATACTTATTCCGGCTATGAAGATGCCGTAGTTCGCTATCTTCAGCAAAGAGTTGATTCCCTGGCGATGAACGACAGGATTTTTAACGTCATCGTTCCCAAGGAAAAAATGATAAAAATCAAAAACGGAAAACGCCGGCCGGTAGAGGAAAAAATTTATCCCGGCTATGTTTTGGTTGATATGATTCTTACCGAAGACACTTGGTATGTAGTGCGCAACACTCCGCGCGTTACCGGTTTTGTCGGTCCCGACACGACCAAGCCAACGCCGCTCTCAAAAGAAGAAATTGACGGCTTAATGGCGCGCATGAATGCCGGAAAGGAAAGCAAGTTTAAGGTGGAGTTGCAAGTGGGGGAATCGGTTAAGATTACCGACGGGCCGTTCAAAGATTACGACGCCAAAGTTTCCGAAGTGGACGAGGAAAAAGGCAGGATTAAGGTTTTGGTTCCAATTTTTGGTCGTGACACCGCCGTGGAACTGGATTCTTTACAAGTACGGAAAATCTAGTAAAATAATGCTAATTATGCTAAGGTATGCGAATACCGCGAATGAAATTAGTGGCATTCGCATAAATTCGTAGTTTTGCATTATTTCACGCAACATGGCGAAACCCATCAAGACAATTCTCAAATTACAAATTGAAGCCGGCAAAGCGAACCCGGCCCCTCCGATTGGTCCCGCTCTTGGACAGCACGGCGTCAATATCGCCGAGTTTTGCAAACAATTTAACGACGCCACGAAAACGATGACCGGTGACGTGGTCCCTGCCGAAATTACCATCTATGAGGACCGCAGTTTTACTTTCAAACTGAAAACCCCTCCGGCATCCGCGCTTTTGAAAAAAGCCGCCGGCATTGAAAAGGGCTCCGGCGAACCCGGCACCAAAAAAGTGGGCAAGGTTACCAAGGAAGACTTGCGCGCCATCGCCGAAAAGAAAATGGTGGATCTCAACGCCAATGACATTGACGCCGCGATGAAAATTATCGCCGGCACTGCCCGCAACATGGGCATTGAAGTAATTGAAAAATAGCGTTATACTCCATCCGGTTTTTTGACAGGAGTTATTATGGCCACCAACGGGGCATCGGCCCGGCTGAATTGGGACGAGTTTTTTATTGTTTTGGCGGTACTGTATTCCTCGCGCGGGACCTGCAGTCGTTTGCGCACTGCCTGCATTTTGGTGAAAAACAAGAAAATTGTCGGCGCCGGCTACAACGGCGCAGTTTCCGGTCTGGAAAATTGCGACGAAGTCGGCCATTTGATGGTTGGCAAGCATTGCCTTAGGACGCAACACGGCGAGCGCAATGCCATTGATAATTCCATCGCCGATCTCTGTGGCGCAACGGCCTACGTCATTGCGACGCCATGCCTCAATTGCGTGAAGAGTCTTCTCCAAAAAGGCGTGATCCGAATCGTCTATGTCGGCTCTTATGACAACGTGGAGGGGAGCGAATACATTCAGGAAATGTGCCGGAAGAAGCAGGTGAGACTGGAGCAGTGGGCGTCCGATCCGCTGGCTGTCTTTGACCTTCTTGGGCAGGCGCTTCGCCGGCTCAAATGCAAGGGCGGAATTTTCAAAGAGTTAGGCCATCTGGCTATTGGCTAACAAACTCCGAATAACTCGGAGTTTTTTTGTTGACTTTCAACCCTCACTTCCTTAGATTAAAGGTGTTCATTGAAAGGAAAATAATCGTGAGACCACTTGTTATTTGCTGTAGCCAGCGATTCAAAGAGGAACTATACGCCTTCGTGAAATTTCTGGAAAAGCGTGGCGTTATGGTTCACTATCCGAATTTTCGGTACCACAGCAAAACGTTTATCAAAAAGGAAGAGTATCAGCGTATGAAGGCCCGCGGTTACAAAGATAAGACGCCGGGTTTGGTTCGGCAGCACATTGATAAAATACGAAAGATCGCGAAACAGGGCGGCATCTGTCTGATTTTTAACCCGCTTTCAAAGAAGCGGCAAAGCAAGAAATTCGGATACATCGGCTTTAACACGGTTTTGGAAATGGGCGAAGCTGACGGCGTTGAAATGAATATCTTGCTTTTGAGGCCGAATGAAGAGCCGTCCACCACCGTGGTCGCGCACGGCGATGATGACCGCCGGCATATTTTTACCCTGGAATTTCCCAAGGCCGACCCGATGGACTTTGATTTCGTTTGGGATAAATGGCTAAAGAGGTGGCTGCAATGAAGCACGAACGCTGCGATGCCGTCGGAGCGATCGTCAAGAATAGTAAGGGCCACTATCTGGTACTTTATCGGCTCCAACAGCCCCAAGGATTGGGTTGTCCGGCCGGGCACGTTGAAGAGGACGAAACGAGGGTTGAAGCGGTTACCCGCGAACTTTTTGAAGAGACGGGGATTCGCGCCAAGAAAACTGCTTGTGTTTACAGAGGGGTTTTCGGTACCGCGCGGCTGCGATGCAAGCGTGGCGTTTCAAAACACAAGTGGAGCATTTATCGCGTCCTGACTTATGTCGGAAAGGCCCGCCGCAAGGAAAAGCGCGAACATGCGTTCGTAAAATTTATGTCACCCAAGAAAATTCGGGAATATGCCAATAGAAATGATTTGACGCCGCTGTGGGTGGAAGTCTTCCGCCAGCTCAAGATCATTAACGGCCGCACGAACCATACCTAACCATCGGTTTACAACCGGTGGTTTTTTGTTGTAAAATGCCGTTGGAACGTTGAAAACCTTTCAGAGGAGGCGCTCATGACTTCACCATTCTGCCATAGTGTCGGCGCGGTCATCAAAAATTCCAAGGGCGAATATCTGATGCTGTACCGCTTAGTCAAACCCATCGGACTTGCGATGCCGGCTGGGCATGTGGAATCGGGAGAAGAGCCGGGCGATGCCATCAGGCGCGAAGTCCTGGAAGAAACCGGCATTCGGGTTATTAATATGACACGCAGATGGGAAAGCATCGTGTCGGTTGGGTGCAGTCGCGGCATTGCCACGCACATTTGGCACGTTTTTGAGGTTAAGAGCTACCAGGGCGAACCGGAGCTTAAAGAGCCCCGCAAGCACAAATTTGTGAGGTTTATGTCGCCGGACGAAATTCGCCAATATGCAGCTCGCAAAGATTTTGACCCGTCTTGGTCCCGCTTTATTTTAAAAGACTTGGGGATTCTATGATTGAAAAACCCCCGCCGAATTTTGCCGCCTGGACGCTTAAGGAAACGCTCTCCCTGTTTATTGAGTTTGAAACCCCTTTGGGAAACACGCTTTCTTGATATTTTGGGGCATTGAAGGGGGAGAAACCTATGAGTTCTTTTCCGTTTTTCACAACGGAAGGTGGGAAAGCTTCTCCAATGACAACAAGGCGATGATTGCCGCAGTGGTGGAAAAAGACAAGCTCGACTTCATTGTTATGTGTAGAATTGCCGTTCGCCGCCGGAACGACCAAGAGATTCTACGTTTTTTCGTTGAAAGAAATTAGCCCCCGATGGACATCGGGGGCGTTTTGTTTTATATTCATGGCGTCATTTGAAAATTGACAAGGAGTAGAGCAATGACCAAATCAGTCGTTTTTTGTTGCAGTCAGAGGTTCAAGCCGGAGTTGGAGCAATTTATCAAAGGATTGCAGATTTGTTCCAACGCTTGCCTGGTCCATATCAGGGTGCTGGAGCCGGAGTTTGAAGACAGGCCGCCGGCATTTCTTAACGCCAGCGAGGCGGAGCGACTGAAAGACGAGGTTTATAAAGCCAGGGTTGGCGATAAAGTTTTTGAACATTTGTTCAAAAAGGTTCTGCCCGCCGACGTCTGTTTTATTTTTAACCTCAACGGCTACATTGGCGCGAATACTATCGGTGAATTATTCGCCGCCGCGGCCTTGAGAAAAATTTGCTACGCGCTTGACCCGCGAATGCTGATGGGTAAATACCCCGACCAGCTTTATGAAGAGCCGTCAGCCATCAAGCTGATTCACGAAGTTGTGCCAGATCCCGTGGAGTTATGCCGACGATTAATGTGACCCCCGCCAAACGGGGGTTTATTTTAAACAGTTTTGTGTCTTATAATAAAATCAAGAGGTGAAAATATGAAACGACAGCCCACTATTGGTTTAGAAATACACGCCGAGTTGAAAACGCAGACCAAAATGTTCTGCGACTCTCTTAACGATCCGGAAGAAAAACACCCGAATGCCAACGTTTGTCCGGTTTGCGCCGGACATCCGGGCACTTTACCCACGATCAACAAAGCCGCCGTGGAGTCGGTTTTAAAAGTCGGAATGGCGCTTAAGGGTGACATTCCGCAGTTTTCCAAGTTTGACCGCAAAAATTATTTTTACCCGGATTTACCCAAGGGCTATCAGATTTCGCAATATGACCTGCCATTGATTTTTGGCGGAGTTTTAAATGGCGTCCGTTTGCGCCGCATTCATCTGGAAGAAGATACCGGCCGTCTGATTCACTCGGAAGACGGCAAAAGCTCTTTTGTGGATTATAACCGCGCTGGCGTGCCATTGATGGAGTTGGTGACCGAGCCGGACATTACGACCGCCGATCAAGCCGTGGAATTTGCCAAGGAACTTCAGTTAATTTTGCGCTATCTGGGCGTTTCCGACGCGGATATGGAAAAGGGGCAGATGCGCGTTGAGGCAAACGTCAGCGTATCCGCGGACAATGTTTTGGGCACAAAGGTTGAGGTGAAGAACATAAATTCGTTCAAGGCGGTTCACGATGCCATTGAATTTGAAATTAAACGTCAGGAGGAAGTTTTGAGTTCCGGGGGGAAAATAGTCCAAGAAACACGCGGCTGGGACGACGCGAAGCATAAAACCGTTTCCCAACGTATTAAAGAAGAAGCGCATGATTATCGCTATTTTCCCGAACCGGATCTGCCGCCGTTGGATTTGAGTAAATTTGATTTGGCCGCCATAAAAGTGGCGGTGCCGGAGTTGCCTAAGGAAAAGCGGCTTCGTTTTGGCAAAGAATACGCGTTAAAGCCGGAACAGGCCGAGGTTGCGTGCCGCGATCGCGCCGTCGCCGAATATTTTGAGGAAGCGGCCAGCGAATTAAAATCGGAAGATGCCAGGGCCGACTTTCAGCTTTTGTATAATTATCTAACCAGCGACCTTTTTGGTTTGATGGCCGAAACGGGAGCCGCGATAGGGGATATAAAAATTGACCCGGAAAATTTTGCCGATTTGGTGATTTTGGCAAGCGGCGGAAAAATTTCCAGCCGTACCGCCAAGGATATCCTTAGGAAAATGTTGGAAACCGGAATGGACCCCAATGACATCGTTAAGCGGGAAAATTTGGGTCAAATTTCCGACGAAAGCGCCCTGGAACAAACAGTGGCGTCAATTTTGGAAAAACATTCAGCGGCGGTTGCCGACTTCAAAAAAGGCAAAGAAAGCGCTTTGCAATTTCTGATAGGGAAGGCCATGGCGGAGCTTAAAGGAAAGGGAAATCCAAAACTTCTGCAAGAAATGTTTATAAGGAAAATCAGCTGATTTTCTTTTCCAGTTCCGTTGTTATTTTCTTTAGCAAATCGTTGATAGTCATTTCGCCCAACTGCCCTTCGGTATAATGGCGGACATTTACCGTTTTGTTGTCTTTTTCCTTGTCACCAATTACTACGATGTAAGGTACGCGGCGGATTTCCGCCTCCCGGATTTTTTTGTTAATGGTGTCATTAACGCTGCTCCACTTTGTGCGGATGCCGCCGGCGGATATCTTAGCGGTAATGTCGCGCGCGTAGTCATCCTGTTTTTCGCTGATGTTCACCACCTCGGCTTGGACCGGTGAGAGCCAGAGTGGCAGCTTGCCGTCCGTGTGCTCCAGGAGCATGCCGATAAACCTTTCAAACGAACCGAAAATCGCGCGGTGGATGACCCACGGCAGTTTTTTGGAACCGTCCTCGGCCATATAATAAGTCTCAAATTGCTTCGGTAGCATAACAAGATCCAATTGCGCCGTGCCCATCTGCCAGTCGCGGCCTTGAGAATCGTTTAAGTGCACTTCAATTTTCGGCCCATAAAACGCCCCTTCGCCTTTCGCAACAGAAAACTTTTTGCCGGCGGATTGCAAGGCTTCCTCCAGTGCTTTTTCGGCCAATTGCCAATCTTCTTTGGTGCCGAGCGCTTTGTCCGGCCGGGTGGCAAGCACATAAGTCGGTTCCAGGCGGAACATTTTATAAAATCGTTCCGTCATTTCTATTATTGCCACAACCTCTTCTTTCACCTGCTCGGGGCGAGCATATATATGAGCGTCGTCCATCGTAATCTGCCGTACGCGGAATAATCCTCCCAACGTTCCAGAGAGTTCGTTGCGGTGCAGGCGCCCAATTTCTGCAAGGCGCAGAGGCAAATCTTTGTAGCTGCGTATTTTGGAATTGTAGACGTATGTGGATTCGGGGCAGTTCATCGGTTTAATAACCAGATGCTCATTTTTGTCGCGGGGATTATCAAAATAAAAAATATTTTCACGGTAGTGTTCCCAGTGGCCTGATTTTTCAAAAACATCTTTTTTTACCATTATCGGCGTGGAGATTTCTTCGTAGCCGTTTTTATCCAGTTCTGCGCGCAGATATTTTTCCAGCTCTTTGAAAATAATCATTCCGTTGTTGTGCCAAAACGGCGCGCCGGGAGCGATTTCTTGAAAAGAAAAAAGATCCAGTATTTGCCCGATTTCCCTATGGTCGCGCATTTTTGCTTCTTTTTTGTCCATATTTATAGTTCTGTTGCTTTGTCGCAAATAAGTTTGGCCTCGCCGTCTCGCGGTGAAATTTTTCCGGAAACTAACACTACTTTGTTTTCCTGCCAAACGTCGGTGTTTTGAGACAAAGTATCGGAAAACACCACAACTTCAATATTATCGCTAAAATCTTCCACTTTTGCAAAAACCATCGGTTTGCCGGCTTTGGTAATTATTTTTTGGACCTTGGAGATAATTCCGCCGATATTTACCCAGCCGTTATGCAACCCAATGAGTTCCTTTATCGGCTTTACGTTCAGCTCCTGCATTTTGGTCCGATAAGCGTTAAGCGGGTGATCGGAAACGTATAAGCCTAGTAATTCCTTTTCCCAGGTAAGTTTTTCCTTTGAAGACGCCGGCGCGGCGGACTTCAGTCTTAACGATTGGCTGGAAACGGATGAGCCGAACAGCCCCATTTGGCTGCTGTCATGGGATTTTTTTAACGCCTGACTGAACTTTATAATATCGTCCATATTGGAAAGAATATGGTTGCGTTCTATGCCGAACGAATCCAGCGCCCCGCACTTGGCGAGGCTTTCTAACGATTTTTTATTCAAGTCTTTATGCT
>LCOU01000036.1 GCA_001003205.1 Parcubacteria group bacterium GW2011_GWA2_47_8b
CTGCCTCCGGCGCTGTCGCCCTCAACTATGAAAAGTTCTGATTCCTCCGGATTGCGGGAACTGCAATCGGCAAGCTTGCCCGGCAAAGTGAGGCCTTCCAAAACACCCTTGCGCAAAACTGTCTCTTTGGCAGCCTTCGCGGCTTTGCGCGCCTTGGCCGCCAACAGGCACTGCTCCATAATGCGGCGGGCATCGGCGCCATTTCTTTCCAAAAAATCTTTCAACGCCTCGCCTATTACGGTTTCGGTGCCGGTGCGCGCTTCCGGGTTGCCCAGCCGCGCCTTGGTCTGCCCCTCAAATTGCGGCTCGCGGATTTTAACCGATACAATGGCAATCAAACCATCGCGAACGTCGTCGCCAGTCAAGTTGTCTTCGGTTTTCTTTATGTAGTCGTTTTCCGTCGCGTAATTATTAAGCGAGCGCGTTAATGCAGAACGAAAACCGGTAAGGTGCATTCCGCCGTCGGGCGTATAAATGTTGTTGGCAAAGCTTAATTCCTGTGTTTCGGGTTCGTTTTTGTACAAAAAGGTGGCCTCCACTTCCACGCCCTCGGAGGTTTTGTTTATATAGAACGGGACTTCCTGGAGCGGCTTGTCATTGCGACTTAAATACCTAATAAAAGAAAGCAGTCCGCCATCAAATTGGAAAGCGTAATAGTTGCGTTCCTTTTCGTTGCGTTGATCAATGGCCTCTATTCGGATGCCCTTTGTCAAAAACGCCTGCTGCCGCAAATGATCCAAGATACGCTTGCGGTCAAATTCTATGGTTTTGAAAACTTCGGCGTCGGGTTCAAAAATAACTTTGGTACCCGTGGTATTGCTTTTGCCGATTTTTCTGACTTTATATTGCGGCTTGCCGCGCTTGTATTCCTGCTCGTAAATCCCGCCGTCGCGGTGGACCTCCGCTCTCATCCAAGCGGAAAGGGCGCAGACTACCGACACGCCCACGCCGTGAAGGCCTCCGGAAACTTTGTAGGACTCTCCCCCGAATTTGCCGCCGGCATGCAAGGTGGTCAAAACGGTTTCCAGGGTAGATTTTTTCGTTTGCGGATGAATTTCCACCGGAATGCCGCGGCCGTCGTCGGTGACGGCGACTTTATTGCCTGGCAACAATTCCACGCGGATATTTTTCGCGTATCCGGCCATTGCCTCATCAATGGAATTATCAACAACCTCCCAAACCAAATGGTGCAGGCCGGCCGTATCGGTCGTCCCAATATACATTCCCGGACGCTTGCGTACCGGCTCCAAACCCTCCAAAACGTAGATGTCTTTGGCGGTATAAGAACCCTCCTTTTCCTGTTTAATCTTGGCCATAAACAAAAAAGCTCTCGCTTTTGAACACTTTAATTGTAGCAAATTTTGCATTAAAAAACCAGCCTTATTGGGGCTGGTACGAGACCTGCCTGCCGGCACCTGTCTGCCGACAGGCAGAGGCAGGAGGTTATTCCTTTGGAGGAAGAACCCTTTTTTTGTACTTTTTGTTAAATTCTTCTTCCTGGGCGCACTTGTACTGCCTACATTTCTTCTTCAGGCCGTCCAGCCACTCTTTCCAGATCCGATAATCATCCTCGGTCGCCGTCACGATGCGCACCTTTCCGTAGTGATTGGAATTGATAGCGTCTATGGCGCCGTGGGGGTCGCGCTTGTCGTAGGCGTAAACACGTTGAGCATCGGCCTGCCCAAAAACAAGAAGCGAAGTGTAAACCTGGCTGCCTGATTTCATAACGCTGCAATCATCTCTGTCCAGCAACACCACTACGTGCGTGCTCCCATAACTCCGATTGTGAAAATATCCGGTCGTAAAAATCACCAGTCCATCCTCAATACTGACGTAAGGCACTGGAGACGATGCGTCCAAAGGAAGATTTGCGAAGTCTTCCTTAACTTCTTGCTTTGGGACTTCTTTAGGCGCCTCAATCTTCGCGCCATCACGATTTGCTGACCCAACAAGCGCAGAGCCGCTGCAGCTCGCAAAAAACGCCAACGCAACAACCGACAAAACCCGCGCGATTCTTGCCACCGCTTTCCTCCTTCAAAGTTCCGCCGATATATTAAAACATTATTCAAAATAACGCAAGCTGGGATACGCTCACGAAACACTATCCCATGGGATAGTGGCCGTCAGCCCGCTGTAATAACGACATCGTAAGTCGTTATATTTTAGAGTAGTGCATCCGTTCATTCCCACTATGCCGCGACATAGTGGGAAGCGTGCCCACTGCTATCATATGTGATAGCAGTGGGCTGAACTCCGGCTTTGACGCGTCAAAGCCGGAGTTGTTGCCAGCGCATGAAATGTAAGAAGGATAAAAATACCCCAGATGAAGCTAGCTTCATCTGGGGTATAAAATGCCCAGGAGCCTAGGACCCGCGCACAGCCAAGAACCGATAGTCATCACGCCACCCGCTCCCGCTCCCGCACCAGTCCAGATCCAGGCCCCGCCCGCCGCCCCACCTGTTGAGATAGGCAACGTTCCGGTTGCCGTTCGGGTTCCGCCACTCAGATTTTTCGTGCGATATATCATCTGCGCCACCACCCATTGAATACTCTCCGGGTTGTATCTAATTCGGAGCCGTTAGCTCCCTAATATACCGCATAATTCTTTTTCAGAATATAGAAAAGGCCCGAAAGATAGAATCTTTCGGGCCCAAAGGTCCAGTGGACCAGCTGCCCAGCCGTCTAGACCTCGCTGAAGGCAAGAAAACGATAGAACTCGTCCCAGTCGTCCCCACGCCAACCCAAGCTCAAGTGCCGCCTGCCGCTCCACCTGCTGAGAAAGGCAACGCCCCGGTCGCCGTACGGGTCCCGCCACCCAGAACCGAGTTCCACTATTGGGAACTCTGTCTGCTTCTTGGGATGGTCGACGGAGAACGAGAGAAGCTCCTTGACGATGCCGGGTCGGAGATGGAGATCTTTGATCACCGCTTCCACCTGTTCTGTGCTGGCATACCGATTGAGACACACCAGCACCGCCTCCACCTTCTTCTGCGGATGCTTCTCTTCCTTGAAGTTCCGGCCATTGACGTCAGGATTGACGTTGCCGTTGAGCTTGGCGGCTTTTACCAGCTCGTCGATGGAGAGATCGTAGCGGACCGTGATCTTCAGGGTCTCGGTGGTAACGCCACGGAGCAGTGAGGCCTTGAGTGTCTGCTCACAGAACTCCTTGAGTCCCTTCCATTTCTCGTCCTTCGAGGCGTTCTTGATGATGTACTCCAGATCGTCCTTCTGGGCATAGTCCTCAAGCATCTTGCCGAAATGCCGCTTGAGGGTCGAGAAGTCCTGGAGCTTGGAGCGGAGGACTTCGGGAAGCTTGTCGGCGTTCCAGAAATCCGGGACTTCGCCTTCCGTGCCGGCGTTGTCCTTAAGACCCCAGACGGCTCGGATGGCATGGTGGCCAAGGAAATCGTTGTCCTTGGAGCCCTCCAGGATCCTCTTGGACCTCTTCTCGGCCACGAGCTCGTCGTCCAGATATAAAACCTCCTTCTTTCCGCCTCTTGTCACCTCAATCCAGGAAATGAACTCGCACATTGCCGCCTCCTTTCCTTTCTTTGTTTGTGTCAAAACTGAGTTTGATAGGAACTGCCGATAGCGTACCTTATTTGGGGTGGGGATGTCAAGGACGCCCGCCCTACCTCACTTCTACCTCAAATTGCTCGGTAAGCGCGGCGATAATTTTTTCCATTTCTTGGCCCACTTCTTCATCGGTCAGAGTGCGGTCGTCGGCCTGGAAAACCAATCGGAAGGTTAGGCTCTTGCGCCCCTCTTTAAGATTTGTGTCTTCGTAAAAATCCACCAAATCCACGTCGTCCAGGAATTTGGGCGCCGCCCGCTGCATTTCCTCCAAAATCCGATTTACCCGCAAGTCCGTGGGCACCAGCAAGGAAATATCCCTCATTATTGACGGGTATTTGGGGACCGGTTCGTATTCTTTTTCTTCCTCAACCAACCGGAAAAGTTTATCCAGAAAAATCTCGGCAATAGCCATTGTACCGGAATTTTTCGGCAACCCCACATATCCCAGAACTTGGTGATCCGATTCTATTCTCAAGCTGTTGTCTTGGTCCAAAAATCGTAAATCCCAATCCAAGTCACGCAGGAAATACTCCGTCAGTCCAAGCTGCTGGAGTAATTCGTTAATTACGCCCTTCAATTCAAATATCGGATTCTCCTGCTCTTTGATATTGCGCATCAGATGCAAGGTCAAGCTCGGCCGCAAATATTGAAAATCGGCGCTGATTGGGTTCAAAAGAGAAACCGCTCCCCACCACTTGGGTTCGGCGTATTCAACCAATTGCTTCCGCGACACGAAAGAATAATTATAAACTTCGCTTAAACCGAAACCGCGCATTATTTCCCTGACCTTCTCTTTCAATAAAACACCCTCCTCGCTATGCACGGGAACCAACGGAACACGCGGCGGGTTGGCTGGAAGCTGTTCATAGCCATACAGGTTAATAATTTCCTCGGCTAAATCTTCAAAAATGGAAATGTCCGTTCGCTCCGGCGGCACTTCTACAAGTCGCCGGCCGGCGGATCCAGTAACTTTAAAACCAAGCCGCTTAAGATAATCCATCGCCACCCCATCCTTCAATTCCAATCCGGCAAGAAGATTGAATTTATTGATATCAAATTTCAAAATTCGCTTCGGTTCTTTAACGGAACCCGCGCTGGTTACTTCGCCGACTTTGATTTTGCAAATTTCTTTAAGGAGCTCCGTCGCCCTACGCATACCAAAATCAACCAACGCCAAACTCAAGCCGTGAGAAAACCGCGCCGAAGCATCGGTAAAAAGATTTAGCCGCCGCGAGGTTTTGTAAATTCCCGGCGAATCAAAGTTTGCCGCTTCAACAATAATTTTTCTGGTAGCCGGACTTACTTCCGCGCGCTTTCCGCCTTTGACGCCGGCAATCGCGAGCGGCCCCTTCTCATCGGCGATTACAAGATCGGAGCCGTCCAAGCGGTAATTTCCCCCGTCAATGGTAGCTATCTCCTCGCCGCGCTTTGCCAGCCGAACGCCGATCTCCCCGGCAACCAAATTGGCGTCAAACGCATGCAACGGCTGGCCCGTCTCCAGCATCACATAGTTCATCACATCCACCACCGCGTTGATCGGCCGCAAACCGCAAGAGCGCAATATGACCTTCATCCACTCCGGAGAGTCCCCGATTCTGGAAATTTCAAAATAACGGCCCGAGTAGCTCCGGCACTCCTTTTTTGCCAAAATTTTTATGGCTGGCTTTTTGTTTTTCAGCTCTGTTTTCGGCTCCTTCCCAAAATATTTGACGCTGGCATTGAAAATTGCCGCCGCGATTTTCGCGATCCCCCAATGCGAGGAAGCGTCGGAGTAACGATTGGCGGGAATGGAAATTTCCAGCGTATCCCCGCCGGTATCCTCCGCTTCAAAAGCGTGTAGATTAAATTTCTCAATAAATCCCGCCTTGTCGGGAAGTCTTGGAACGAGCTGTTTTAACAGGGTGTAGGAAAATTTCATTACCTAAAATTGGTTTATAAAACGCAAGTCGCCAGAATAGAATAATCTGATGTCCGGTATCTTGTATTTAATCATTGCCAGGCGCTCCAGCCCTAAGCCGAAAGCGAATCCCTGCACTTTTTGGGGATTGTAGCGAACGGCATCAAAAACTTTCGGATGGACCATCCCCGCACCCATTACTTCCAGCCACTTTCCGTTCAAGCTGATATCCACTTCCAGGCCGGGTTCAACGAACGGAAAATAACTTGGGCGGAAACGAACATGCGTACCCGCGCCAAACAACTGTTTAAAAAATTCGGTTATTATGTACTTGAAGTTGGAAAGGTTGACGTGCTCATCCCCCACCATCAGGCCCTCCACTTGGTGAAAATTTATTTCGTGCGAAGCGTCCGTTGCCTCAAAACGAAAAACGCGGCCCGGAACAATAATTTGAAAGGGTGGCTGGTGGCTCTCCATATACCTAACCTGCATCGGACTAGTGTGGGTTCTCAAGAGCAATCTTTCGCCGGTTTTTCCTTTTTCGTTTTTACCTTTTAGCTCTTTTTGGCTCTCGGGAAGCCAAAAAGTGTCCCACATATCCCGTGCCGGATGGTTTGCAGGAATGTTGAGCGCGTCAAAATTATAATGCTCGGTTTCCGCCTCGGGCCCCTCAACAACCGAAAAATTCAAACCGGTGAATATTTCCCGAACTCGGTTTTCAATAAGAGTAAGCGGGTGCAAATGCCCAACGGCAATCTTTTCGCCG
>LCOU01000037.1:0-4058 GCA_001003205.1 Parcubacteria group bacterium GW2011_GWA2_47_8b
AATGAATTCACCATCGCGTTTGAAGACAAAAAACCAGTCGGTGTTTTAACCGGTACCGGTGGGATGGCCGACAGTCTTAAGGATATTGTTGATAAAGCCCATCGCGGCCCGGGCAAGACGGTTTTTGACCCCGACCCTAAAAAACTTTTGGAAAAACTGCTACTATTAATAGATGAAACAAAAAAACAAAGCGGTGATTAAAAAAGCGGGCGGCAAGCGGGAAAAGCCCATCGGCGTCGTTACCCATTATTATGGAGGCATCGGCGTGGCTATCGTAAAGTTTAAAAAGGCCGTCAAAATCGGCACCGAAGTGAATTTTTGCGGCGCGACCACCGATTTTTCCCAAAAGATTTCCTCAATGCAATACGATCACAAAGAAATATCCTCGGCCAAAAAAGGGCAGGAGGTTGGCATTAAGGTTGATGAAAAAGTTCGTGAAGGGGACGAGGTCTGTGAGGTAAAGTAGTATGGAGTTTTTTAGCCCGGCAACGTTGGGGATTTTCGGCCAGCTTGCTCTGGCAACGTTGCTAGGCGCCCTTATTGGCATAGAGCGGGAGCTGGCTCGCAAAACCGCTGGTATGAGGACTTTTGCGCTGGTTTCGCTGGGTTCGGCCCTTTTTACGATAATTAGCCAAATCGCTTTCGTTAGTTTTGTCGGCAGTAGCTTTGATCCCTCGCGTATCGCCTCGCAGGTGGTGGTTGGCATTGGTTTTATCGGCGCCGGAATGATTGTTTTGGACAAATCGCATGTGCGTGGACTGACCACCGCCGCCGGTTTGTGGGTGTCGGCCGCCGTTGGGATGGCCGTTGCCTACAAATTTTATGCGATTGCGACCTTCGGCGCCCTCCTAACGATTTTTATACTTGTCTTTTTGTGGTTTGTAGAGCACAAAATAATAAAACGCATCAACGTGCCGCGGCCGGGCGATGACGAGGAGGATTAAAGATTTTATTCTTTCCGCCAATCTTTTGGCGGGGACTATTATCGGGGCAGGAGTTTTTTCCTTGCCTTATGTTTTTAAAATCGCTGGAGTGGCGACGGGACTTTTCTATCTTTTGCTGGCTACCGTTGCCTACATCGCCATTTATCGTATGTATGCCCAGGTTATTTCACTGACGCCCAGCGAGCACCGGCTTTCGGGTTATATAAAAATTTATCTCGGCAATACGGCCTGGTGGATTTCAATCCTGATGACGATTGTCGGCGCCATTTTGGTGCTGACCGTCTACCTTATTTTGTCGCAAAGTTTTGGCAACTTAATTACTCCGTTCGGGTCCGGGGAGGATAAAATGGTAATTTTTTGGCTTTTGGGATCCATCGCCATTTTTTTAAGTCTGCGGCGAATCGCGTTGCTGGAAATGATGATTAACATCGGCATGGTGGCCATTATCGCAATTATTTTTTTCCTGGGCCTGATAAAACCGGACAATCTTTTGTCGGTAAATTTCGGAGTGCACTGGAAAAGCTTTTTACTGCCGCTTGCTCCGGTTCTTTTTTCTCTTTCCGGCCGAGTGGCAATTCCGGCAATGACAAAATTCGGTTCCTTGCGAGCGGCTATTAACTGGGGAACGATAGTGCCGGCGGTGTTGTTTGCGGCGTTTGTTTTGAGCATATTGGCGCTCTCTCCCGTAGTTACCGAAGACGCGGTGACCGGCCTGGTCGGTTATGTGCACCCGAGTATTTTGATTGTCGTTGGCATTTTCGGAATGTTTTCTATTTTGAGCTCTTATGTAACAATTGGATACGATGTTTATAAAAGCCTAGGGCTAGATTTGGGTTTTCCGCGCTTTGCCCAATACGCGCTGGTTGTTTTCGGACCGCTCGTTGCCTATTTTGCCGGGTTGAACAGTTTTATCGGTTTGGTGAGTTTAATCGGCGGCATTTTCCTCGGTTTGGAGGGCATTTTTATAGTTTTGATGTGGTTGAAAGCGATAAAAAAACCACTTTCTTTAAGTACGCTCCTTCTTATCGCGGTCTTTGCGGCTGCGATTATTTATGAAATAATCAAATAGATGAGTAACTTTTTCCGCAAGGCCTACAACGTGAATTTACCCAAATCCAAGCGCGAGTCCGAGGAATTTGGCGGCGGCAAAAAGGGTTTGGTGCTTTGTAAAAAATGCACCTCTGCCTATTACAAAAAATCCTGGCACCACGATATTGCCGGTTTGAAAAATTACGAAAAAGACTGGCCGGTTCATTTTACCGTATGCCCGGCCTGCCAGATGATTCACAACAAACAGTACGAGGGCCGCATAAAAATTAAAAACATTCCCGTTGTTTCCGAAGACCGGCTGGATGATTTAATCCGCGGTTTTTGCCATCGGGCCTTTGAGCGTGATCCGCTGGACCGCTTAATAAACCTGGAAAAGTCCCTGCCTGCCGGCAGGCAGGACGGCTCTGATTGGACGGTAACTACTACGGAAAATCAGCTGGCGAATAAATTGGCAAAAAAGATCAAAGACGCCTTTAGTAAGGTGAAATCAAAAACCAAGTTTGCCGGCGATCCGAGCGATGTCGTGGAAATTACAATTGAATTTTCTTAAATTTTCGTTTTACGGACTTTTGATTACCTTGCCGTTGGGAACCAACTTCCGCAGCCTTTTATATTTAAGCGATATTTTTTTAGTCTTGTTTTTGTTTGCTAGAATAAGCGGCTACCGTACGGTTTATTTGGGAAACAGGTTTTCGTTGGTTGCCCTATTATTTTTTGCCGCTCTCTCTACCGTCTTCGCCTTTTCGGCGCCGATTGCTGCTTACGGGTTCGTCCGTTTGTGTATCCTGGTTTTTCTAACGTTATCCCTTGCGAGAAATATCAAGGCTGGCATGCCAACGTTGAAGACCATAGCAATTTTGATTGGCAGTTCTGCCGTCGTCCAGTCGCTCATTGCCTTCTTTCAATTTTTGCGCCAATCCGATCTGGGATTGCGAATTTTGGGCGAGTCGATTCTTGGCGCCAACATTTCCGGCGTGGCCGAAGTGGTGATAAATGGCGGCAAGGTAATGCGGGCTTACGGCACCTTTCCGCACCCGAATGTTTTGGCCGCGTTTTTGATTTTAGGCTTGATAAGCCTGTACTACGTCTGGTTTAACAATTTGAGGATTTACCTGCCTGCCGCCTGCCTGCCGGTAGGCATGGGCAGGCAGGGAATTTGGAATTTGTTTAGAATTTCGTGCTTTGGATTTGGTATTTTTGCAATATTGTTGGGTCTGCTTCTTACCTTCTCGCGTACCGCCTGGGTTATCGCCGCGGCGGCCACATTGGCGCTGATTTTGTATTGCCTTTTGGTTCGGCGTGGCTCACCACAAGTGAATCGGCAATATCGGATTCAGGGATTGCGGCTTTTGGTTTTGGTTGTGACGGCCTCCGCCGCTTTATATTTTAATTTCCAAGACTTTATCGTTTCGCGGGCTAGGGTTTCCGTTGCGGAGCCGTCGGTCCAATTGCGGCTGACTTATAACAAAATGGGAGTGGATATAATAAAGAACAATCCGGCCGGTGTGGGAATCGGCAATCAAGTCGATTTTTCAGCGGCCAGCGGACTTTACGAAAAGTTCGGATTGACGGAATCCTGGCAGCGCCAGCCGATTCACAATCTTTATCTGCTCGTCGGCAGTGAAATCGGAATTTTCGGCCTGATTGCTTTTGCGGCGTTTTTGTTCAAAATTTTGCTGAGAGCAAAAAACATTTTCCCGGCAGTGATGCTTTTGTCCTTGTTGGCTTTTGGCCTCACCGACCATTTTTTGTGGACGATCCAGCAGGGCCGGTTGATGCTTTGGCTTGTTGTGGGTATAGTAATGGGAGTTTTGCGCCCTCTTAGTTCAATGGATAGAATATCTCCCTCCGAAGGAGGTGATGCAGGTTCGATTCCTGCAGAGGGCACAATTAAATGGACAAACAATCCAAGCTAAAAAAACTTGCCGAAGAAATGTTGGCGGATAAATCATTGCCGCTGTCTACGAATCTCGTTTTCGGCGAGGGGAATATAGATTGCGAAGTGATGTTTGTCGGGGAAGCGCCCGGCGAGCAGGAAGATATTCAAAAACGTCCCTTTGTCGG
>LCOU01000037.1:4096-7057 GCA_001003205.1 Parcubacteria group bacterium GW2011_GWA2_47_8b
CGCCAAATAGAAATCATCAATCCGAAAATTGTCGCTACTCTCGGCCGATTTTCTATGAATTATTTCAATCCCAATCTGAAAATCAGCCGTGACCACGGCAAAATTTTTAGAATGAACGGCCGATTATTGGTTCCGTTCTACCATCCGGCGGCGATTTTACGCAATATGGGGTTGATTAACGAATATGAAAAAGAATTCAAAAAACTGCCGAAAATCGCGAAAAAAGCCGAAGAGCTCTTAAAAAAGCCATAAAAGCTCTATAATTAAGGAAATGAACTTCTCCCTGATTTATCTGGCTCAAAGGTTTTTCTATCGTATCTACGAATTTTTACGCAATTGGTATGTTGGCGGTTTTTTGGCTGCGGTTCATAAAACTTTGAATATCCTAGAAGCCTTTGATAGGCGATTGGCTTTGCGTATCAACTTGCGTTATCTTTTCCGCCCAATTTATCAAGATTACAGTTTCCTTGGGCGTTTGCTTGGCTTTCTTTTTAGAGGCGTGAGAATCATTTACGCCTCCTTGATTTATTTCGTGATTATTGTGATTGCCGCAGGAATTTATTTGGCCTGGGCGGTGGCTCCCATTTACATTTTGTACAAGGGGTTTTACGGCAATGGAGGTTTATTTTAACGAACCGCGGTTAAAAATGACCATTATCGGACGCATGGCCGTCCGCCTGTTTTCCTACGCGACTTACGGATTTTTGACGGCGGCGGCGGTCATTTTTTCCGCCGGCGACATTCCGTGGCTGAAATCCGCGGGCATTCTTATTGCCTTGTTTTTATTGGATCGCGCGCGCCATTTTCGGCGGGCCGACAGATTGCTGGTGCGTCTGCCTCCCGGCCGCATCAACGCCGCTCATTATTTGTCATCGGCCGGTTTGAGCATTTTGGAATGGGCGCTGGACCGGGCGCTTTTTAACGGTGGAAACTTTTATTTATACGTAGCCCAGAAATTAGCAGGCCGCCGCGAAATCAGGCACGGCCTTCTGCGAATGGATATAAAGCCGGAAAAACTGGCCGAGCAGTTGGAGAGTTATTTGCAAAAATCTTCTGACAGAAAATATTCCCGCGCCGATGTGGACCGGCAGGTGGAAAAACTGGCGGTAGCGGCTTTTGAACGGGCTGTAAAAACCGGCAGTTATCAAATAGAGCCCAAGGATATTTTTTCCGCTTTAAGCGCGATGGGCGATGAGGAGCTTTCGCGAATTTTCCAATCGCTGGATTTGGACGAGGAAGATCTGGAAAACGCTTTGATTTTCAGCCGGTTTCAGGGAGTTTTTTCGCGGCTTGCCAAAATGCCGGCGAGTTTGGTGGGTTTGCTCGGCCGGCCTTATAAAATTCGCCATCGCATAATGAATCGCGCCTGGACGGCTCGGCCAACCCCTTATCTTGATCAATTCGCCGAAGATATTACGGATTTGGCGCGTCTTGAACAAGTTGGATTTCTTATCGGGCATGAGCAGGAATACGACCGGCTGTCCGATGTGTTGTCCCGCCCTGGTCGGCCCAATGTTCTTCTGGTTGGCGATCCCGGGTCCGGTAAATCCACTCTGACGGCTCATCTGGCGTTTCAAATAATAAAAGACCGCGTTCCCGACCAGCTTTTTGACAAGCGTTTGGTAAAATTGGATGTCGGTGGACTGGTGGCCGGCGCGGAAGAGGGCGATCTGCAAAACCGAGTCAAGCGGATTATTGAAGAAATCGTCCGGGCCGGAAATATAATTTTGTATATTCCCGACATTCATAATCTTCTTAAAACATCCGGCCAGATGCGGATGAGCGCGGCCGATATGCTGATTCCCGCGATTAAAAGTTCCGCCTTTTCGGTCATAGGCGCCACCTACCCGCGCGAGTTTAAGCAATATATTGAAACAAATAATGATTTTGTCAGCGCTTTTGAGGTCGTTAAGGTCCAGGAAATAAGCGAAAACGACGCGGTGCGATTTTTGGTTTACGAAAGTCTGATTTTGGAGAGGCAGTACAAAATAATCATCAGTTTTTCCGCTATCAAGCAGGCAGTGGAGCTTGCTCATAAATATTTTAGGCAAAAACTATTGCCGGCCAGCGCCGAAGACCTTTTGAAGGAGGTTTTAGCCGATGTCGCGGAAAAAAAGAAAAAAATTCTAACCGCCGACGATGTTATCGCCGTTGCCGAAAAGAAAGTAAATGTGCCAATCCACAAAGCGGGGAAGGCCGAAGCGGAAAAACTTTTGAATTTGGAGGACTTGATTCACCGGCAGTTGGTGGACCAGGAAGAGGCCGTAAAAGCGGTATCGCGCGCGCTCCGCGAATACCGGAGCGGGCTTAGCCGGAAGGGCGGGCCGATTGCCGCGTTTTTGTTCGTCGGGCCCACCGGCGTCGGCAAGACCGAACTTTCCAAAATTCTTGCCAAGATCCAATTCGGTTCCTCCGAAATGATGGTGCGTTTGGATATGTCCGAATATCAGGACAAGGGCAGTATCATGCGGCTTATCGGCTCTTCCGACGGGAGTATTTCCGGAAGTTTGACCAGCGCGATTATGGACAAGCCGTACAGTTTGGTTTTGTTGGACGAATTTGAAAAGGCTCATCCCGACATCTTGAATCTTTTCCTGCAAGTTTTTGATGACGGACGATTGACCGATAATTTGGGCCGGGTGGCGAATTTCCAAAACACGATTATCATTGCCACCAGCAATGCCCATTCGGAGTTTATAAAATCCGAGATAGAAAAGGGGCAAAATGCCAAGGGCATAAGCGAACAGCTGAAAAAGAAACTTACGGATTACTTCAAGCCCGAGCTGTTAAACCGCTTTTCTGGAATAATTGTTTTTGGCTCGTTGTTGCCGCAAGATATTGAGGCAATCACCCGCTTTCAACTTAAAGAATTATCCGCCACTCTTGGGGAAAGCCAGGGAATTGGATTACAATTTGAAGAGGCGGCGGTTAAGGAAATCGCCCGCTTGGACAGAGTTGTCG
>LCOU01000038.1 GCA_001003205.1 Parcubacteria group bacterium GW2011_GWA2_47_8b
TCAAGCGCGAGCCGTTGCTTCACTAAAAAACCGTGCCTGGCCGCCAGAGTTGTTGAAATTGAAGCGACAAGCGGCACCGCGAGGCCCAGCGCGTGAGGGCAGGCGATTACAAGCACCGCGACTAATCTTTCCATCGCAAAACCAAACCCGAAACCGGTAACGAGCCACGATACGACAGTAATTACGCCCGTAACAATTGCAATAATAGTGAGATAAAATGCGGCCCTGTCAGACAAAATCTGCAAACGCGATTTTGACGCCTGCGCTTCTTGCACGAGCCGCATTATTCCCGCGAGAAAGGTATGTTCGCCGATTTTCGTGACTTTTATTGTAAGCGGCCCATCACCATTTACCGTTCCCGCGATAACTTCGCTATTTACATTTTTAGCCACCGGCGCGGATTCGCCGGTAACCATTGATTCGTTCACCTCGGACCTTCCTTCAACTACGATACCGTCTGCCGGAATGCGGCCGCCGGAACGGACAAAAACAACATCTCCTTCGCGAAGTTCGGAAAGTAAAATAGTTTCAGGTTTGCCATCCCGAAGCACTTCAGCAGTATCCGGAAGAAGTTTGGACAATTCCTTGAGCGCGCCTTGTGCGCTGCTTACGGCGCGCATTTCAAGCCAATGGCCGAGAAGCATAATCGTTATCAGCGTAGTGAGTTCCCAGAAAAGGTCATGGGAAGTTTGCCGCAGAACCGCATAAACGCTGTATAAATATGCCGCGGATACGGCAATGCCAATTAAAGTCATCATACCCGGCAGGCGCGCTCGCAATTCTCGCCACGCTCCAATCAGAAAAACCCAACCGCAATAAAAAAATACGACAGAGCCGAATATCAGCGGCATATACGCCGAACCAGAAAAAGCGGGCGGCGTCCAGCCAAATGCTTTCTCAACGACATCCGCGTAAAGCACCACGGGAATGGTAAGCGCAAGACTTATCCAGAATTTCTTGAAAAACATCGCAGTGCTATGACCGGCATGTTTATCAACGGTTGGCCCTCCGTGATTATGCTCCGTTTTTTTATCCTTTAAAGGAATTAAATTCATGCCGCACTCCGGGCACATACCCGGTTTATCCTGTTTAATTTCAGGATGCATTGGGCAAGTGTAGGTTTTTGTTTGCGTATCCTTCATTGTGATTTGTTAATTATAATTCATGTTGCGCTAAACTTCACAGCCGCCGCTAGTTTTAGCGGGTGCGGGCTCCACGCTACAGCCGCCACCGCCTTGATTGGGGCGAGACTTAACTTGCTCCATAATTTTCTGGTAGCCCGAGGCGCTGGAATACGCCGCGCCCAAAATTTCCTTTGGATTTACTTTTTCCCACGAAATGCCGCGGCTCTCAAAATATTGCGCTATGGCCAAATACGCATCCGGAAACCAGTAGGAATTGACTGCAAGAGCCGTTTCCCACATTTTTTGCTCACTGATTCCCTGCGAGGCCATAAGTTCCAAAAGTCCGAGCATTGCCATTCCGTGGTTGCAGTCGGGAAAATGAGTGGAATTACCGCAACAAGGCCTGTATATACCTCTTGATACTTTATCCACGAGCGCCTGCTGTTCCAGCGTAAGCGTAAAAAATTGGTGCTGGCTGTAATGGCTCATTGGGTCCCCGTCGGCGATTGTCCATCCGCCGGTAGAAGCAAAATTTTGCGCTCCGCCGTACCTCGGATTAGTCATTTCGCCGGATTCAAGTATGGGATTTTCGTTTGCAAGCCCAAGCGCCCAAAACAGATTCAACAGATATCCAGCGTTATCATTTGTAATTTTAAGCTTGCCGTTGTTTTGGCCAAAAAGCAGGCTTTCGTATTCTTCGGAAAAAGCGCCTCTTTGGTCATAAATTGCCTTAAACTGCTCCGCGTCAATTACTCCTGTGCCAACAAGCTTTGACCCAAGATCACCCCAGCGAACCGGCAAAACAACTCCTCTGGAGGGGAGGACCCCTTCTTCTATTTCTGATGTTTGTGTTAATGAAAGACCCGCTACACTTTCAGTATTGTTGGTTTTTGATCCCGTCGAATATATCAACGCTCCGGCAATTATAATCGCCGAAGCCAAGACGCTTACCGAAAAGAAATAATCTTTTTTTGGTGTTTGTAATTCTTTGTCCATAATCAGCAACACTTTTTCATTTTTTCTTCCATATAGGCCGTTACAAATCCCAAAGGAATAAACAAAACCTTCCATAGCAACGGAGAGCGATTATCCGGCAGTCGTTTCTCAACTTGGTAAGCAATGCCGACAACCGATCCGCCCAATAGCATTGTGAGAATAGTGATATCAACGGGGTAGCCAAGAAATTTTAAGCCAAGCATCCAAAGCCAAGTACCGGAAACGCCGGCGCAAATGGGGCAAACCGGAAACGGCAGAATTTTTTTGGCGCCCCACACAAGTCCCGTGATTGCTACTATTGATATTGTTGTAATGACAATAAACATATTAGAGGAATAAAATAAGGATTCCTAATATGACCATAACTATGCCGCCGCCCAGGCGCATCATTTTATTTTCTTGCCGTTGCCATGTCCTTACTTTTTCCAATAGCGCGTGATTGCTGGCAATAAGAAGCATGACAACGAGCGGAAGAATGAAGATCAGATTGTAGAGTAACAAATATCCCAGCCCCTGCGCGTACGTTGACATATCGTGGAGAAGCCCTAAGACCATCAAATACGGCCCGCCGGTGCAGGGAAATTCGCACAGTCCAACCAGCACCCCAAGAACGAGCGCCGTTGGTATTGACGCTTTTTCCATCAGTTCGGCCATTTTGTGATGCGCCGCCTGCGGAATGCGCAGCTTAATCGGAAAGGCCGGAAAGAACTCATTTATTACATTGATGAAACCCAGAGCAATCAAAAGCGACGCGCCAATCTTAGCCATAAAGTGCGGCGTGTTGAAAATATGCAGAGTCTGAAAGATACCAAGGCCTATCAACACATATACGATGAAGATGCCAAGAATATAAGAACCCCCAATTTTCAGGATGCTTGAACGAAATTTTCCGATACTGAAAAGAAAAGCGATAGTCAAAAGCAGAATTGAGAAAGCGCAGGGATTTATGCTGTCAATGAGGGCCGCAACACCAACAAGCGGCAAGAGCCATTTTCCGCCGTTGCTTAAATTCCAAAGCGCTGTCGTGCCGACATTCCCAAGCTTGAAAAATAACACCGAACCGATCAGCAAAACAGCGATGGAAATTAAAATTACGAGTTTTCTATTCGTGTTCATGCAGTTTTAAGGAGTGACGACGGCAGAAAATTGCAGCTCAAGCGGTTCTCCCGCGTTGTTTTCTATGGTTACAACTCTTTGAATCGTACCCACGCCGGCGGGACCATGAGCTGTGGGATCAAATACTACCTCAACGGTCGCTTCTTCGTTCGGACTAAGGGATTTATTGATTTTCGGGACGTACGCGTGCCCAGGCATGCCGTAAGGCCCGAATTGTTTCCCGCCCAACGTTAACAGCGCGGTCGTGCACATGCACGAGGTATATATCTTTTCAATGGCAACAGGATCTGCGCCGGTATTTTTAATCGTGAAGGCGTGGCTGACATCCCCGGCGGCCATTGAAATCGTACCAAAATCAAAATTCAATTCCTCTGCGCTTAACGTTCCGTTGGAACTTGGAGCCAAAGACGCCGTATTTCCGCTTTGTGAAGTCGGTCGGGCAATCCAAATAACGCCGCCGACAGCGATGATTGTGACTATGCCAATAAATATTTTATTCATGTGATTAGTTGTTAGTAAATTGGTTAATAAATTGCGAAAACAGAATATCTCCATCGTTGGAGACAAGAAATGCACGATATAAAAAACCGCAAAAATCGGCTTTTATATCGGCAAGCTACAAAATGGCAGGGCTATTTTCGTGAAGCGCGAGCCAGCGGGTAAGCCGCTGTTGAAATAAACGTTTTGAAAAATAACGCGGCGCAACCGATTGAACGAACGGGGGGCTAAACTGAAATTTCCAAACGATACCCAATCCGATAGCCAACACAAAGAACACGGCGGCCGAAACGATATGAAAGGCATTAAGGTGAATAGCAAGGAACGAAAAAAGACTTCCTGCTTTAGGACAGTCAATTCCTTGCGCGGCCGCGGCAACACAACCTATGCCGTTGTGCTCGGCGCCGTGACTCATAGTAAACACGCTAAAACTGGCGATTCCCACAAAGCTGATGGCAAGCAATATTGCAAGCGCAATTTTCATAGTCCTTTCATTATACTATACAGAGTTAAAATGGCCAAGCAGAAGTCGGGTGCCTTGCTTAGTCTATTCCAATGTTCTCAAGAACATTGGAATAGAGAAAATGAAACTTTCCGGTCTTACGGTTGGAATTTTCTCCAGATAAACAATAAAAATACCCCGACACAAGTCGGAGTTTTGTATATTTGTTACTTACGCGATTCTTTTGATGACCAGGACCCAGCCCGGACCGCCCATTGGTGGGCCGGAAATATATTCATACTCAATGCGCAGTTTACCTTCTTTGATGAGTTCGTTAAGTAATTTTTCTAGGTTTCCTTCAAGACCTGATGCTATGGCACGGCTCTTGAAATTTTCCACCCTAAATCCGCTACCGACGCAGGTAAAAACCCCGTCCAAGATGCACTGCTTCGCCTCCTCATCAGTAATTTCAACTTCTTGGCGATGATTGAATACACGCTTGGCCATCTTCACCCCTTTCAAAAACCTGCTGTGAGTATATTATATTTAAAACTTGGATGCAAATAACACTGCTATCACATGTGATAGCAGTGTTATTTTTTACGTTAATAAAATATAAATACCTGGGCCGATAAACTTGCCGGCAACTGCTATTCTTATTATCCAAACACTAACACCTTATCCGAATCCTCAATCATCTTCACTAAATCTTTCATGGTAGTAACTGGGCAAATTTTACTCTCGGATTTAGAACGGACATTCAGGCAAGTTTCGCAGGCAAGGATAATGCCCTTGAGGTCTTTGAACTCCTGCAGTTTCTTCGAGATATCGAAGTGCTTGGTATCGGCTATATCTTCAGCTTCTACTCCTTCGCTGAAAAGAAAAATCTGAACCAAATGCCCAGCTTTCAGTGAAGCAATGGCGAGACGCAAGGTATTCCATACATGCTCTGGCTTGTTTGATTGTAAAATAATGCCAATTTTCATAAGACGGTCAGCTTAAATCTTTTTTCTTGTCTTCAAACTCTTTTTTATCAATTTCGCCTTTCGCGTAGCGTTCTTTCAAAATCTCAAGCGCCGATTTTTCGCCTTCGCGAGGGCCGCGAGATTGACTTGTGAGCCATTTAATAAGAGCAACGATACCGGCGATTATTAAAACCCACCAGAGAATCATAAAAATCCAGCCGAAAGAACTAAAAGGCCCGAATCCAAAATTCATCATATTGATTGTAGCGAATTTTTATCAACTTGAACAGCTTAATGTGCTTTGATGAGTCGTTCAAATTTTGAAGTTTTTTGAACGGCGATTTTTTGTTTACACTGAGTTAATCAAAGTGATAAAATAAGGAGATGAAAACATTTTTAATTTTAGTTGTTAGCGCTATCGGTCTATTGGCTGTCGCCACCGCCGTGATGTTTGTGCTTAAAGCCTGCCCTCCCCAAGGTCCGTGGCTGACGCCACCGTGGTGCAGAGGAGGTGGCTACCAGATTAAGACACCGAAAATTTCTGTTCCAGGAGTTCAAACTCCTCCTCCTGGCGCCCCGACAACTTCGGACCAACCAGAACCCGAAACAGAATCCAAAATAATTCCCGCCGATACTCCGACAACTAAATCCGCCGCAACTAAGCCCGCCGCCCCCTTTACTATTGATTTTACTGTCCGGGTTCCTGAAAATACACCTAAACATACAATAGTTTACCTTCAAATTCGCGAAGGATTAAACGAATGGGGAAGAAATTTAAAAATGAAGAAAACGATTGAAAATATCTGGTATTTGAAAGCTGACTTGAAAGATTTTAAAGACAAAGAAATCGGTTACAGATATCTGCGCAATAATTGGGGTTTTGTCGCGGCGGAGGATTGTAATGCCGATAATTCCCACAGACGCGGGGAAGATTGCGTTTGCTTCAAGGATTAATAATGAAAAATATCAGAAAGGGGCGCTGTTTGTTGATTTTTGGTGGGGCAACTTTTTTGACTTGTTAAACAGCACTCATGCGCGCCTGAAAGAAAAAGGATTCCAATGGATTGAAATAGCCCCGCCGTGGGATTACAAACAGATAAATCCTGTTCCAATAATCGCCTCTGAAGGCTTCGGTCATACTTATCCTAACGATGCATTGGATTTTCATTTAAACAAGATGAAAGCCGACGGCTTTAAAGTTTATATGATGCCCCAGATCTGCTGCGCCGATACCAGCAAAGCAAGTTTTTCCAAAGAATGGTGGGATGCCTGGTTTAGCGAGTATGAAAAATACGCAATGTATTTTGTAGATAAAGCGAATAAGTACAATGTTGAATATTTGGTTATCACCGGCGACTGGGTGGTGGTGGGGGCGTCGCCTGACAAAAGACCGGCGGATTACAAAGAAAGATTGGAAGC
>LCOU01000039.1:0-3781 GCA_001003205.1 Parcubacteria group bacterium GW2011_GWA2_47_8b
CGTTGGAATCAATAAGCAGAAGGGTTTTCATTTGGTTTCAGTATATCAGAAATACTTTCTCTTATGTATAAAGTTTTGTGAATTTAAAAAGGCCCTTTGCGAAAGCAAAGGGCCTTAAGAAAACAAGGCGCAAGGTACAAGGTTTACGAAACTACCTGACGCGCCCGCCCGCCGGAGCGCCGATCGCGCGAGCCGTCCCAGCGCACGCAGACCCCGCCACAGAACGGATCCCAGCCCACGCACGGAACGTAGCCATTCGGATCGCGCGAGCTGGCACAGAGCGTGTAGTTCGTCTTGTCTAGATGCTTTTGGGTCTCGGTGAAAAACTTTAGCTCGTAGAGAAGGCGCTCGGTGAGGGTGAGGCAACTGACGCTGTCCTCTTTAAGATCGTCAGCCGAGAGGCTTTTGAGTTCCTCATCGGCTTCTTGGCGGTCTCTCACCCAGATGGCGTAGGTCTTCTCGGTGTCACGCACCGAGGTGATCGTGTCTAGGTTGTCGGCGTACTGCCAGACCTTCATCTTCTTCTTGAGAAGAGCAACGGCTTTGTTGGGAGTCATGCCTTCCGGGACGAGGATGAGTCTGGTGAAGCCGGGCTGGGAAGCCGGAATCTTGAGATTAGTGACGTCTACCTTGATGCCATGCTCAAGGTAGAGATTCTGCCAGGAGATGAGTTGGGAGTGGACGTCGGTCGACGTGGGCTTCTTGCCGTCCTTGATGGATTGAAGAACGGAACAGACATCCTCAATGTCCCGCTTGCCGTCCCGCACGAGCTCCATCACGCTTGTCACAAGGTCAAGGAACCGCACCTTCAGGCCTTGGTCGGTTTTCGCGACCATCGGACACCATCCTTTCTTGCGTCCCGGTTTTGGCGGGACAATTTGATTTCTGCCCAAAAGCGAAACGCTTTCGGGAAAACAGAAATCACTCTATTCAAAGAACGCGCTTATTCTAACCTATTTTTACTTAAAAGTCAATATACGCCGTTGTCCTGGAATAACGTTATTACTCACCTTCGTCTAGCCACGCCGTTTTTTATATACCACTTGCTTGCATCTATTCATATTATGTTCTATATAACACTAACACCTTTATTCCATTATCCAGCCATGGCTGGATAATGGAATAAAAATTCTAGCCGCAATTAAGGAAGCGCTAGATTTTAAACTAGACTTTAAAATAGTGGCGAAACTTCTCCTCTCCTTCAAAATTTTTAATATTAAAAATTAAAATGTGGTGGCGAATTTTAAAAATTGAGCAGACAAAATCTATCTCATTCTCACATTCATATGGCGTAATAAAAACGCTTTTTTGAATCGCATAAAATCCTAATTGTCTCAATTTCTGCCTAAAAGCATCGCGGGCTTTTTTCTGATGATGCGGTATATCAAATGTGACCATACGCCATAAACCATCCCAACGCTTTTGTGTGTTCAGTTTAATATCGTCTATATTGTAAGATAAAATTTTTTTTCTGCCCGATTTCGTCAGTGTGATTTTTATTTTTCCATCGGGTGATTCCCGATAATCAAGCAGGTCTCTGCTCTGAAGACGCTTTAGATCACGCAAAAATCTTTCTCGCTCAAATCTTTTCTTTCTAAAATAATCATTCACAAGGCCCTTTATAATCTGGGCGCCCCCGAGCGGAGAAATACCGGAAACCAATAAAAACCCTCCACCCAACAGTAGGGATTTTAATATTTTGTAGGATTGAGAATTCCGTCGTAATTGCATGGATATAATAATTTACTATCTGATAATCAGCATAATTTATATTCCATTATTACGCCATGGCGTAATAATGGAATATACTAGAACTAGAAGTAGAACTATAACTATAGGTGGGCATAGTCAAACTTACGTAATCGGACTTAAAAGTAGATTCTGCGCTCTTTCTCGTGCCGGCCGTGTTCCAAACGAACCCAAATAGTGTCTTTCGGCAAAATCCGTTTTATTTTATCGGCCCACTCAATCAAAACGATATTTTGGGGATCGGAAAGAATCTTTTTGAAACCCAAAGCGTTTAATTCCGACGATTTTTGTATTATATACACATCAACGTGATAAAAATACCTAAATTGGAAATTGTCCGCCGGCTGGCGGATTGATGTTCCATATTTGCGAAAAATCAAAAAGGTGGGGCTCACCATCCTATTTTTTATTCCCAGCGCCTTCGCGAATCCCTGCACAAACGTAGTTTTGCCCGCGCCTAAATCCCCAACTAACGCCAGGACGCGCGCGTGCTTGCGATGCGGCGGACTTGCCAAAATCTTTTTTACTAGCCCAGCAGCCAATTCTCTGGTCTGCCGGGGGTTGGTAGAAAACACTCGCATAAAAATCCCAAATTCTAAATCTCAAATCCCAAATCGTTAAACCCGTGTTTGGAATTTGATATTTTAGTCATTGGAATTTGTTTAGAGTTTAGAAATTAGGATTTAGAAATTTATAATAAAGTTGCTTCCGGGGGTTTGATGCCGAGATGATTATAAGCCGCCTCGGTAACCATTCTGCCGGTAGAAGTGCGCGACAACAGACCCAAACGCATCAAATAAGGTTCGTAAATATCTTCAATGTTGCCTTTTTCGTCAGAGAGCGCCGCCGCCAAAGTATTGACTCCGACCGGCCCGCCGTGAAATTTTTTAATAATTATGTCTAAAAGCCGCCGATCGTGGGGCTCCAATCCCAATTCGTCTATGTCCATCATATCCAAAGTTTGCCTAGCCGTTTTGGCGTCTATTAAATCCAATGAATTCACCTCCGCGTAATCCCTGACCCGCTTCAACAGGCGGTTCGCGACGCGCGGGGTAAATCTGGAAGCATTAGCGACAATTTTTACCGCTTCCGGGGAAATTTTTAATTTCAAAAGCTTCGCCGAACGATTGATAATAACTTCAATATCGGGAATTTCATAATAATCAAGCTTGAACGACGCCCCGAAACGCGAACGCAGCGGCCCGGAAAGCAGGTCGGCGCGCGTTGTTGCCGCAACCAAAGTGAAGGGCGGCAAGTCTAATGACAACATCCGAGCCGCCGGCCCCTTGCCCACTATCAAATGGAGTTTTCGCGACTCCATCGCCGGATACAGCACCTCCTCAATCATCTTGTTGAGACGATGAGCTTCGTCAATAAACAAAACATCATACTTTTCCAAATTGGTAAGCACTGCCGCCAGGTCTCCCATTTTTTCCAATGCCGGGCCGGAAGTAACTTTAATGCCGGTGCCGAGCTCTTTGGCAACCAAGTAAGCCAGAGTGGTCTTTCCAAGCCCCGCCTGTCCGTAAAAGAGAAGGTGGTCGCAGGCTTCGTGCCTCTTTTTGGCCGCTTCCAGTATGATTTTCAGGTTCGCTTTGTTCTTTTCCTGGCCGACGTAATCCTGCCAGCTGGATGGACGCAAAAGCGACTCAATGGTGGTATCTTCTTTCTTTAGTATGTTGGTTTTTTCCATAATTTGACAAAAAATGTTTTTTATGCTAGGATGGGCGTAGTTACATTGAGTTGAGAATATTGATCTGTGGGCGGGAATTTCTTTTAGATACTTCGGATGGCTTGGCTCAGGCTGAACCACTCCTCGATGAAATTCTAACCTTTTTTAAATTTATTTAAAAAAGTCTCTATACTTCCCGATTTATCGGGATTTGCCCACAGATCAATATCCTTAACTTTCCCATTTGATGGGACCCGTCACGCTTTCCACTTCGTCAAAAGTCGTAATTCCGGAAATAACTTTCAAAATACCGTCCTGCTGCATCGTCACCATTCCCTGTTTTAGGGCCTGGCGCAAAAT
>LCOU01000039.1:3859-6328 GCA_001003205.1 Parcubacteria group bacterium GW2011_GWA2_47_8b
TCTAATTCCGAAGCGTTTTCGGCGGCTTTGCAATGCTCGCACAGCTTTCGCACCAGACGCTGGGCAATGATTAAATTCAAAGCGGGGCCGATGCTGGCCGGCTTCGCGCCCAAGTCTATGAGCCGGGGAATGGCGCCGGAGGCGGAGTTGGCGTGCACCGTGGAAAAAACCAGATGCCCGGTCAGCGCCGCTTGCATGGCAATATCGCTGGTTTCTTTGTCACGAATTTCACCAACCAAAATAACATCGGGGTCCTGCCGCATAATTGAACGGAGGCCGCTGGCAAAATCATAGCCGGCCTCGGCATCAACCTGCGTTTGTTCCAGCCCGCCCAAGTGGTACTCAATCGGGTCTTCAATGGTAATTATTTTTATTTCCGGCGAAAGCTTGCTTAACAAAAACGCGTAAAGAGTGGTGGTTTTACCGGAGCCGGTCGGGCCGGTATTTAAAATCATTCCGTTAGGTTCGTTCAGCTCCGCTTTTATTACTTCCGAATCGTCGGGGCGCAATCCCAGTTGCGGCATAGTAATGCGGATAGCGGCCGGATCCAGCACGCGCATAACAACGGTTTCGCCATACTCGGACGGAATAATAGATACGCGAAGTTCAATTTCTTTACTCTTCAAAGCGATTGTGAAACGGCCGTCCTGAGGAGCATCTTGAACGTTGATTTTTAAATTGGACAAAAGTTTTATCCGCGAAAGCAAAGATTTATAAATATCGGCGGAAAGATTCGGCAAAACGTCGTGAAGCAGGCCGTCAATGCGGTAGCGCAAGCGCACGCCTTTTTCCTCGGTTTCAAAATGAATGTCAGAAGCGCGATTGTTGAGGGCTCCGGCCAACACGACTTCCAAGACCTGTCCGGTGGAAGTTTTTTTAAAATCAAAGTTGAGAATTTCATTTTTTACCTTTTCCAAATCGGTAAGTTTTTCGGTAAGCTCCTCCAGGCGCGCCGGTTCAATGGAAACCTTGCCGGTAATTTCCTCTGTCGGGACCGGAATATATTTGTAGTACTTCCATACATGGTCCAGCGAACCCTGGGTAACCAAAAATTGCTTTACTTGGTATCCCTCGCCGGAAAGTTTTTGAATGAGGCGCTGAACGCTCGCGCTTTTTGGGTCAGCAACGGCAAGGGCCAATTCTTTTTGCTTGAATTGAAAAGGCGCGAGTCTCAAACGTCGCGCCTCTTCCTCTTTGACTAATTTTAGAGCGTCTATTTGAATCGGCGCGGCCGTCAGATTGACGTAAGTCAATCCCAGCTTTGCCGCTTGGGCTTCTACCTCCTTTTCTTCAGCCGCGCGGCGAATCGCCAACAGCTGTTCTTCCAAACTTGCGGTTGCCTGAGCCATGTTCTTTCTTCATTCAAGCATTTCAAGGTTTTTTATTCAATACCGCACTCGCGAAACGCCGCAAATATTATCTTCAAGTCCTTCTTTGCTTGTACGCCCCTCCCGAATATTCCTCTCTTGCCCCTGCCTGCCGGCAGGCAGGGAGCCGACTCCGGTTCCCGAGGAGACTTTACGAAGGGGGTGCGTCGCATCAGGCAAGCCTAGGGAGCTGCGCTTGACAAAATAGCCTATATATGCTACATTTGAGGCAGTTCTGGACATTGAAAAACACGCTAATAAAGGGAGGTTTTTGTGAAAATTTTCGGCAGAATCCTGATCGTTCTTCTCGTTCCTTGTGTCCTGCTCGGTTGCCAGGTGATGGCCGGAGTAGCCGGCGTCCTGGACGGAATGGTCAGCATCGGCACCAATTTGCCGATGCGCGCATCAAACATCGTCACCGTGCTGAACAACACGGAGTGCTACGATTTTGATGTGATGGTCAACGGCTGTCTGGTGGCAAGTAAGCTGAAGCCGGGGCAGGCGCTGACGATTCCCATCCGCGGCTCAACCAGCGAACGGGTGACCGCCAACGTTGTCGTCATCGCGAAAAACGAAGACGGCAGCCTGGCCGGCGCGAGGGACAACACCTTCTACGCCGGCGGGTCCTATCTGTACGGGTACGGCTCGTCCGATGCGGGAGGCCGGGCAGAAACCTGGATCCTGACTTCGGATGATTTTCGGCAACGGAAATAGGTTTTTTTGGAGGAGGATGCGATGAGTGAGGTTCACTTGGTCCCCGTTGTGAATCCGCCGGAACCTCTGCCCTGCCACCTGTCGTGGTACAACCTGTGCGGCAGCACCGCCGACGTGTTCATCGTGGAGGGGGGCCAGTACGTTTGCAAGAAGCACGGCGTGGAGTTCGTTGAAGCCATGACGATCTCTGGCAACCCATTGGAGCTGACCCTCGCTGATCCCGATCACTCGGAAGACGAGTACGCCCCACTCGAGCTCTATGCGATGGGGCTGCTCCCTGCCGCCGAGGTGCCACCGATCCACATCCTGCACGACCCCGACCTCACCAATCCTGAGCGGGTGACGGTCGCGTCGTACGACACGGTCACCATCGAGGACATCATCGAAG
>LCOU01000040.1 GCA_001003205.1 Parcubacteria group bacterium GW2011_GWA2_47_8b
CGAAAGCACGGTCTTTTATTTATAATAGTTACTAAATAAAAGTTTCGCGCCGAGCCCCTAGGCAGTCCGAACGCGCTGGGCGAGGAACTGCCGGTTCCCGAGGAGATATTCTTGGGGGGGGAACGAGTCCTTAATCTTTACCGCCAAACTATTCCCGCTTCATGTGAGCGAGGGCATATTCCATATTGGCCTCTACTTTTTTGCCGGGATTAAATATGCCAAGAGGGTCAAAAATCTTTTTAATTTCCTCAAAGATCTTATAGACTTCGGGGCCGTACATTTTGCGAAGATACGCGCCGCGAATCAGGCCGTCGTTGTGTTCGGCGGTAATGGAACCTTTGTAGCGTAAAACCAAATCATAAATCTCCTCCGAGATAATTGGAATTTTTTTGCGATTTTCTTCATCGGCCAGCGCCATCAATGGAACTATGTGGAAATTCCCGTCGCCGATGTGACCGAAGATAGTGTAAAATAGCTTGTGGTTATCTAAAATTTTATAAAGCTGGGGCAAAAACTCCGGCAATTTTTCCGGGCGCACAATAAAGTCGTCAATAAAGGGCGCCGTCTGCTTGCCACGCACTTTGTGCCGCAAAAGATTGAAGCTTTCCCGCCGGATTACCCAATATTTTCGGGATTCCTGGGCGGTGGCGGCAATTTTGGTTTTTACTTTGAATGATTTAAGTTTCTCCCGCAACTCGTTGAGTTTGCGCCCGACTTCATCCTGGCTATCTTCTTCAAACTCAACCAATAGCACCAACTTCGGCATTCCGTAAGTGAGTATCAGCCAAAATTCCGGCAAAAAACTCCAGCCCAGCGTGAAAAGATTTTTGGCGCCCAGAGCTTTCAAAAATCCGCGGAAGGATTTTAGCGACAAACGAAGAGTGTTGTCGTCAAACGATTCAAAGCTTGATGGCCGAAAAGGCAGAACCGCACTTACTAAGTCCGCTAAAATACCAATGTCCTTCAAAAACACAACCATCATTCCCGAATGGGATTTTTTCTTAACCAAGCGAATCTTCGCTTCCGTAATAAGACCAAGCGTTCCCTGCGCGCCCACGAAAATTTTCGCCATATTGAAATTTTCGCCATCCCAAACGTCCCAAATGTTGTAGCCGCTGGAATTTTTGGAAACATTGGGGCGCGACGCTTTAACCAAGCTGAAATTTTTATCCAAAAGATCGTAGACTTTTTTATAAATTTGCCCCTCAAGGCCCGGCTGTTCTTTTTTCTTGTCCAATTCTTGCTTGTTGATTTTTGAAAAGCTATGCTCTTCACCGTCGGAAAGCACCACTTTCAATTCTTCCACGTAGTCCTTGGTTTGGCCGTAAATAAGCGATTTTTCTCCGCCGGCATTATTGGCGATCATACCCCCCAGTGCACAAATTTCTCTTGACGCCGGATAGGTGGGCAAAAGAAGATCCTTTTTCAGCGTTTCTTTTTCAAAATCGCGGTAATAAACTCCCCAGTCAAAGAAAGACCGGGGTCATTTTGTTTTTCTTTAACCACGTATTTCACCAAATTCTTCACGTCTTCCGTATCTTTGGGGAAAATAACCGCTTTCGGTTTTATTTCAAACAGACTGGCGTCCCGGCTGTAGCGGTCGCGGGTTTCATCGTCTTCGGCAATTTCACCGCGCAAAAATTCCTTTATTTTATTTAAGGAAGTCATAGATATTTAAAACCGCTTTTATGGCGTCGCCGGCAGAAACATTATTTTGCTTATACAAAACATCGCTGACGTCGCCGGCCGCCCAAATGCCTCGCAGAGAAGTTGTCTGTGTTTTATGATCCACGATAATTTCCCCGCAATCATTAAGCTTTACAAGTCCTTTTACGAAACCCGAGTTCGGATAAGAACCGACTTCCACAAACACGCCATCCAATTTTAATTCCTTGATGTTGCCGCTTGGCACGTCTTGGTATTTCAGGCCGGTCACGAATTTATCGCCAAATATTTCCTTCGCCTCGGCTTGAAGAATAACTTCAGCCTTGGGACTGGCTTTAATTTTTTCCTGAGTGGCGGCATCGCCGGTCAATCTGTCGCTGTATTCCAATAAATAAACTTTCTTTGAATAATTCAGAAGATCCAAAACCGCTTCCAAGCCGGCATTGCCGCCTCCAATGACGGCAGTTATTTTATCTTTGAAAATCGGGGCGTCACAGGTGGCGCAATACGCCACTCCCTTGCCGTCAAATTCTTTTTCACCCGGAATGTCCAGCTTTTTACGAGAACTGCCGGTTGCCACTAAAACGGTTCGGGTCTCCAGCTTCTTGCCGCCCTGCAAAGAAACCGCAAATCCCTCGCCAGATTTTTCTACCTTAGTTGCCAGATCCGGCTGAAAAATATCAAGGCCTTCTTGGGCGCGTAAATGATCTTCCAATGTTTTTGCCCAAGCAAAACCGGAGATGGCTTTAACGCCGACCCAATTTTGAATTTCGGCTGATACTTTTGACTGCCCTCCAAAATCTCCCGCCACCAGAGCGGTTTTCATTTTTTTTCTTGCCCCGTATATTCCGGCCGCCACCCCACCTGGACCTCCCCCTATGATTACAAGATCGTACATAGCATTAACATAAAACGTGTTTGTTTTTCGGAATTGTACGGGGCTGGCCGTAAACACCCGCGGCTACGCCGCCCGGGCCGCCGCCAATGATAACCAAGTCGTACATTATTTTATGTCCAACGCTTTCTTCAGCTCCGACTCGCTAAAGCCAACGATTATTTTGCCGTCAATATCAATAACCGGCACGCCAAGCTGTTGAGATTTTTGCACCATTTCAGCTCGCGCCTTTTCATCTTCGGCAACATTAAACTCCTCGTACTTGACGTTGTGTTTTTGAAAAAAATCTTTCGCCATCTTGCAATAAACGCAAGTTGGAGTGGAATAAATCTTAACGCTGTTCATCATGGTCTTCCGTACCCACTATCTCCCAAAGAGATAACAACATCAATAAAACGCCGACGACGACTTGGCTCCAAAGCGCCGACGTAATTTTCCAATATCCCAAAATCCAAGGGGAGGCTAAAACCCAAACCCCGAACGCGAATTCCGCCCAATTAATCCAGTTTTTCTTGCCCATATTCTAGTTTGAAATCTACTCTCCATTATAAACAAAATCCGGACAAACAAAAATCCCCGACAGAACGCCGGGGATTTTTGCTCTTTATTCGCGGCCGCCGAAGCGGGGTCCGCGGAAAGATTGAACTCGCTCGCGATGGCAAT
The DNA here is from genome assembly GCA_001003205.1 of Parcubacteria group bacterium GW2011_GWA2_47_8b. Lineage (GTDB taxonomy): Bacteria > Patescibacteriota > Minisyncoccia > UBA6257 > WO2-44-18 > 2011-GWA2-47-8b. The sequence continues at coordinate 3,224 of LCOU01000040.1, forward strand.
CCCTGCAAAGCAGTTTATCCAATCTGGCCGGATCGGGTTCAAAGGGCAATTCCGTTATCGGATTACTGCACTTTGAGCACTTCCAGTTGCCTTGGAACATCTTTCGAGGAGCTTGGTTATTGAATTCCATTTCCTTTTAAATGCTATTTCGCCCTTTTTGTTAGCCGAGGCAAAATAGCTTGTCGCATAATTTGACCCCTTACTAAACTGAATCCCAGTATATTCTATTGACCGCTAGATGTCAATACCTTACGATGATTGACGGTACTTTACCACATTACAAGTGGAGGTCGCGTGATGGAACGAATCGTGGAATACATCTGGATTGACGGACAGGAACCGACCAAAAAGCTGCGCTCCAAGGCCAGGGTTTTGCGGGATGACCATAAAGTCCTTGGGCTGTTGAACATACCTATTTGGACATTTGACGGATCAAGCACCAGCCAGGCCATTACCGGCTCAAGCGATTGTTTCCTAAAGCCGGTTTGTAAATTTCCCGACCCGATTCGGGGAGAGCCGCACGTGCTGGCGCTTTGCGAAGTGCTCAATTCCGACAGATCGCCCCATCCTTCCAATACCAGGGCGCACCTGGTGGCAACGGAGGAATGCCTTAAACACGAAGAAGCGCTCTTCGGAATTGAACAGGAATACACTCTGTATGACACAAACGGCGGAAGGCCCTACAGGTGGCCAGAGGAACGCACCGCCTTTCCGAGACCGCAAGGTCCGTATTACTGCGGCGTAGGGAGCGATGAAGTGTATGGCCGAGAACTCGTGGAAGCGCATCTCAAGGCCTGCCTTAAAGCGGGATTAATGATCGCCGGCATAAATGCCGAAGTGATGCCCGCCCAGTGGGAATTCCAGGTTGGGCCGCTTCCGCCTTCGGCGGTTGCCGACCAACTTTGGCTCGCGCGCTGGCTCTTGTACCGCCTGGGCGAGGATTTTGGGATTAGCGCCAAGCTTAGTCCAAAACCGATAGACGGCGACTGGAACGGCGCCGGAGCCCACACCAACTTCAGCACAAAAGGAATGAGAGACCCGGGAGGAATAAAAGTCATTGAACAGGCCTGCGCCAAACTTGAAGCGTTCCACAAAGAACATATGCGAGTTTACGGGGCCGAAAACGAAAGACGTCTTACCGGCAAACACGAAACTTGCGACATTAATACTTTCCGGTGGGGCAAATCCAATCGCGGCGCCTCAATCCGCATCCCCCTCCATGTCGTTGAAGCGAGTTGCGGCTATCTTGAAGATCGCCGACCCGCCGCCAATATGGACCCTTATGAAGTTTGCAGAGCACTGTTGGAAACCGTCTGCGGCAACGGATTCAAAGGATAAATTAAAAGCCCCCGAAGTACTTCGGGGGTATTTTTATTTATAGTGAGTCGTATTGAACTATTGCCAGAAACCGGGACCGATTCGCATTCCGTGATTGAAAAGGTCCTTCGCCAGCAGATATTTAATCGCCGTTCCCAGAATGGCGTGCGCCAGCGTCAACAGATAAAGATTGCGCGCCTTGAGAAAAAAGTAAGCGCCGGCCGTTCCGAAAATCAGGCAGAAAAGGCTCAATACCGGATTCGGCAAATGGGCAATCGCGAACATTCCGCCGACAGCCAAAGCGGTGGGCCAGATTTTCACAAACACCTTTTGCAAGCGGTTGGTAAAATATCCGTGAAGAACCAGCTGCTGTACAAATGCCCAACCGACGTAACCCTTGGCCTGAATGAAAACTTTTTCCCAGAAATTTTCCCTTTCGGAAAATCCGGGATTCAAAACCAGAGCCATGCCGAAGATTGCCAGCAAGGA
>LCOU01000041.1 GCA_001003205.1 Parcubacteria group bacterium GW2011_GWA2_47_8b
TCATTGAAAAAGTATTCTCTTGAATCGGGCCATGCGGTGAAATGATAATCAGGGTTTCAATTTTTTTTGCTTTTAAATCAGCTTTAATTTTTTGTAAAGCTTTTTCGGTAACTTTTACTCGCTCAATATTCTCTTTTCCGATTTCCGGAATTAAAAGAGGGGAATGGGGGACAATGGCAGCGTAAGTTAAAGGCATAAGCTTAGTTTTTAGCGATTGTAATTACTTCCCCCAGTTCATACAGAGCCAGAAGCTTTGGTGAGACAGTGGTAATATTTCCCCAGCGATAGCCCAAGTCTTCAAAAACTTGACCAGAGGCAATCGGTCGTTTTTTACCATTTTCAATAATATAAACGGCTGGTGAAGATGCGGATTTAAGGATTTCACCATCGCCAAAAATTACTGGGCTAGTGGTTTGGTATGAGTTTAGTTTAGCGGATTCGACTTGCGCGATTGAGAGATTTTTGAATTTTGTTTTAAGTAAAACTGAATCCCAGAGTGGCGCTTTGGTGCCATCTTCGACATAGTAAACTCCGCCAGTTTTTTTACAAGCGCCCCCTCCAGGTCTTGCCGCAAAGCATTGGCCTCTGACCCAACTTTCCGCCTTTGAGCAACGGATAAATCCTTCAAAGATCGCAAAACTTTCGTCAATTCGCCGTCTTTTCTGCCAAGATACCGAACCCGAACCGCTTCCAGTTCTTTGACATCCTTTGAGTCGCCAACCGCCTGCAAGGCCGATTTTTTGAGATTGCCAATATCTTTCATATAAATACTATTTTACCTCATCCTGACGCCGGATGCCAATTTATTTACGATGCCGCCAAAACTCTATTACCGCCGGAATGAGCGAAAGTATAATTATTACGACGATAGCCAGCGAGAAATTTTCCTTAACCAATGGAACATTTCCGAAAAAGTAACCGCCAAAAATGAAAAGCCCGATCCACAGGACACCGCCGATAACGTTATAACTGATAAAAGTCCGATAATTCATTTTTCCCACCCCGGCAACGAAGGGAGCGAAGGTGCGGATAATTGGAATGAAACGGGCAAGGATGATGGTTTTCTTTCCGTGCCGATTGTAAAAATTCTCCGTTCGTTTGAGATAATCTTCACTAATCAGCGGGCGGTCCCGTTCAAAGATTTTCTTGCCAACGTGGCGGCCAATCCAGTAATTCACTGTATCCCCCACGATTGCCGCTGCCGAAAGCAACAAAAAAAGCAAAACTGGGTCTAAAAATCCCTGGGCTGACAGTGTTCCTGCGGCAAACAACAAGGAATCTCCCGGCAAAAACGGCGTGACCACGACGCCGGTTTCCAAAAAGATTACCAAAAAAAGCAGGAGGTGGCTCCAAAAACCGTAAGTTTGGACAATTATCCCCAAGCTCTCGTCTAGCACTTTGTTAGGTTAACAAAAAATGAGGACATTGTAATGTCCTCATTGGGAGGGTAGGATTCAAGCTACCGTCAAATTTAGAAGAGAGAATTTGAGACAAGTTCTAGGAACGACGAGGAGATTGTGCTGTCAGCACTCCGACGAGGAGTGACGACGGGAATTGACTCACTAAATTGATGTTAGCTTGAATCCTACCCTCCAATTCTGTCGGGATAGTCAGAAAATATCCCGTCGGCGCCAATCAGCTGGAACCAAGAGATTAGAACTGGGAAATTGACTGTCCAAACCAATACCTTGGCGTCTGTATCTTTATGGGCCTTTGCGATTAGCCCTCGCCAGGCCGAGATGGCCGAAAGGCAAAGATAATCCACCGGGAAAATTTGGTCGCGCCTCGCGAAACTTACGGCGCGCTCCGCCCATTCCACATCGCAGGCCGCCAGGCCTATCTTTAATTTTTTCTCGCAAGTTTTCAGCCAGAAAAGATCCGTCCAGCTGGAGGAAGAACCTTCGGCATTTTCATCGCTGGAGAAAGCCGAAACCACCACAGAATCAGCCGCTTCGTAATAGCGAATCAAGTCCAAAATCCGCTCTGTGAGGCCCGCCTCTTTTATTTCAATATTGAGAATCGTTCGCTTCCCGAATTTTTCCAGAACTTCGGCCAAAGTGGGAATCCGCTCGCTCTGCCCGGCGTTTAGTTCTCGCAATTCCGCCAGAGTATGATTGCAGACGCGACCGATGCCGTCGGTCGTTCTGTCAAGAAAGCTATCGTGAATCACGACAATCATGCCGTCTTTGGAAGCCCTGACGTCAAACTCAATGGCATCCGCCCCCAAGCTCAAAGCCTTCTCAAACGAACGCATTGTATTTTCCGGCTCATAGCCGCGCGCGCCGCGGTGTCCGATTTTCAAAAACGCCATTTTTCACCTGTCAAAAATCCGGTTCCATACTAACAAGTTTCTTAGGAAAAGTGAAACTCTACGGTAACGCTATGTCGCGACATAGCGGTGAATATCCTTACTGCTATCACACGCGATAGCAGTGGACTAGCTGGGAAGTAATAAAAAGTCCACAAATAATGATTTGTGGACTAAAATGAAAATACTTAATCCGAGAAAACGGGACTGCACTTTCTACGTGGCAACGAACGAAGTGTGGGTCCAGATAATTGCTTGACGATAGCAAGAAAATGGACTTTCTTGCTCAGCGGTATGCCGTAAAGGCTCTCAAAACACCGTGCAACTATGCGCCTCCGACCATCAATTTGTCTCACGATGGTGGGGGCAAACCACTCGTCACTCCAAGAACGCCACAAGGAACCCGTTAACACGGTAGTATATGGACGCGGGGAACGATTCTTTTTTTCAAAAGCAAGACCAACTTCGAGAGGCGCTGGCTTTAGGCCGTGTTCTCTGAAATAAGAGAACACCTCCCCCACGCTCACGCTTTTCTTAAACTGAACAAGCCTAACGAGAAATCTCCTCTTTCCGGTTGTTATATGCGGAAACGCTTCGGCTTCTTCTAAGCTTGTTCTATCCACGCACCCACTATGAGAGACCGCCTCGGGGAGCGATTGAGAAAAATCCACGCTCACAATTTTCGCAACTCTTGCCATACATCCCCCTAATAAGAACTCCCGCAAGAGTAAACTTAAATTCTCATTTTGTCAAGCGCTTCCGGTAATTAATATGTACACCCCAACTTAATAGCGTTTGGGCACGCCAACCCCAAGAAAGTGGCGGAGGGGCTATCTCAAAATTTTTGCCGCCTCGTCGGGATCAACTACATTCACGTCCATGCCCGTACCCAATTCAAAACCAGCCTTAATGGTAACCTTTGGAGTTATTTCAATATGCCAATGGTAATGCCGGTAATTTTCCTTGTTTTGCATTGGGGCTGTATGGATAAAAAAATTGTAATCCGGGTCGTGTAAATTCTTTTCCACTTTCGCCAAAGCCCGGCGCAATACATCCACGACAGAAACCATATCGCTGTCATAGGTATTTTCAAAATAGGGCAGATGCTTTTTCGGAAATACCCTGATTTCAAACGGACTACGGGAAACAAACGGCGTAAAAGCGATGGCGCCTTCGTTTTCAACAATGACGCGCTTTTTGTCTTTTTGTTCCGACTCAATCATCATGCAATGGACGCATTTTTTGTGCTCGCGATAAAACCGAGCCGAACCCTGGAGCGAGTGGTTCACGTCCGGCGGAACTACCGGCAAAGCAATTAACTGGTAGTGGGGGTGATAAACAGAGGCGCCGGCGAAAGGTCCCCAATTATGAAATGTGGAAATGTAGGCAAGGCATTGATCGTTGCTAAGCATTAACGAACGGTCGCGGAAAGCTTGAAAAACCAAATTTGCCTGCTCGCTGGAAAGATGGACAAAATTTTTATCGTGGTCGTGCGTAATAATGAGGTCGTGGCGGCCATTGCCCGGCAAAACCGAATACGGGCCGCGGCGGCTTAGTTTGCCGCAGACCGCTTTGTGAACCAGCGCGGGGTATTTATTTTCTACGACCTGTAGCGCCCATTGGTGCTTATTGGGATACGTCAAAACCGGCGGTTTATTGCCGGATTTTTTCAAATCTTCAAATGGGCAATTCCTTGCAGAAATTTTTTCTCTTTTGGGAACCTTGGCCAGCAGCTGCTTGGGCCGTTTGGCGCGTCCGGGGGCAATTACTATCCAGTCTCCCGAAACGGGATCCTGCCTAAGTTCGGAGTTTTTCATTTAAGTCTGTTGTAATAATACCATTCCAAAACATCCTTTGCGATTGGGACCGCATTCAAGCTCCCCTCCCGGGCATTTTCAATCAATACCAAAACGGCAATTTTGGGAGGACCCTCCTCGGCCGAAGTCCCGGCCGGCGAATAACCGACAAAGAAGGCATTGATTTTTGTATTGTTGGCGACCTGCGAACTGCCGGTTTTGGCGGCCGCGGAAACTGGCATGGCGGCCAGCATATTTGCCGTACCGTAGTATTTCCGCACCGTGTCACGCATGCCCTCTTGCACATTACCCAACTCGTCTTTCCAATCAGAATAATCCAACAAAACATCGGGCTCGCCATTACCGATAAGGTGCGGCCGGAAGATTTTGCCACCGTTTGCAATGGAGGCAATAAAGTTCAAGAGCTGGATTGGCGTTACGAGTAAATCCCCCTGCCCGATAGTAACGTTGTAAGTATCGCCGATTCTCCAGATTTGGCCGGTACGTTTCTCTTTTTCTTCCGGATTCGGCAGAAAACCGGAATTTTCTTCGGGCAAATCCACGCCGGTCTTTTCCCCAAGCAGGAATTTTTTCCAATAACCGATAAGACGGTCTATTCCAAGCCCCTTCAAGCCCTCAAACCCGCCACCGACCTCATAAAAATAAACGTTGCTGGAGCGCGCCAAGGCCGAATGAAGATCAACCCAGCCATGCGGTTTCCAATCCAGAAAACGACTAGGGCGATCTTTGTCGTATGGGTTTGGAATTTCAATAAAACCCGCCGAATAAATTTGAAAGCTTGGATCCACGATTTTTTCTTTGAGAGCGGCCAGCGCCACCATCGTCTTGATAGTGGACCCGGGCGTGTAAAGGCCGGAAATGGCCCGGTTGAAAAGCGGCTGATTGCTGGCCTTGAGATATTTGGACACTTGGTTGTTGTCAAAACCCGGCAGGCTAATTAAGGCAAGAATT
>LCOU01000042.1 GCA_001003205.1 Parcubacteria group bacterium GW2011_GWA2_47_8b
ATTGGTATCAAAATAAAAACGTTGTACTTTGTTAAAACACCCAAGCCGATTGCGGCGCCCGTCCAAAGCAGATATTTTTCGTTTTCCAGAGCCCGTAGAAATAAATACGAGGCAAGAAGCATGAAGAAAATAACATATGACTCCTGGACGCCGATTCTTGAAATGTAGACGTGATTTACGGTAACGGCCATAATTGCCGCCGCCACCAGCCCGACTCGTTTGGAAAAAAGCCGCACGCCTATCAGATAGAGCAGATACACCGAGAGAATTCCGAAGATTGCCGAGGGCAGGCGAAAGGCAAAAGCGTTTTCGCCGAAAACTTTCATAAACAAGTTTTGAATCAGAAAAACCAGCGGAGGATGGTCGTGGAAAGACAACTTGGTCCACCATTGGATATTCGGGTCCTGCCATTCCAGCGGCGTTGTTTGAAACTCCGCCTCGTTAAAGTCCAGCATTCCAATAGCGCGGAAGGCATACAGCGTTTCGTCGTTTCCGGTTACGTCCCCGGCGCCAATGTTTACTACGCGCAAAACAGCCGCCACGACCAAAACGGCAATTATTAGGTATCTGTCCAGCCCTCTTTTATTCACTCATTTTATTGTAGACTAAAAAAATGGATAAAAAAATATTGTGGGGGATGATTATTGCCTACTTGGTTATTTTTGGAGTTGTTACTTCGTTGCGGCATTACAGTTTTCAAACTCAAACATGGGATTTGGCCGCCTTTGATCAGAGTTTTTGGAATGCGGCCCACGGCCGAGGATTGGTAAATAACTTGGAGCAGGTCCATAACCATCTCGGACTCCATATGAGCCCGCTGCTTTTTGCCCTTGTGCCCGGCTACGCCCTTTTTAACAGCCCTTACTTTCTTCTTATAATCCAAACTTTGGCGTTGGCCATTGGCGCCTGGCCGCTCTATCTACTGGCGCAAAAAGTGCTGGGCAAGAAAGGGCCATGGGCATTGCTGATTGCCGGCGCCTACCTCCTTTATCCCGGGCTTCAATGGACAAATATGTACGACTTTCACGAGGTGGCATTGTTTGTCCCACTAATGCTGTCGGCAATCTACTTTTTGGAGGCTAAAAAATGGGGTTGGGCAACGCTGTTTTTGATATTATCCGCGGGCGTAAAAGAGGATGCCATTTTGGTGGTCATTTTCGCAGGGCTGTATTTGATGGTGCGCAAAGCTGGGCGCAAAATGGGCATAACGACAGCAATTCTTGCCCTGATTTACTTCATTATCGCAGTAAAACTTATTATGCCTTCGCTGGGGGGCGGAGTTCTGCGTTTTGACCGGTATGCTGACTTGGGCGCGACGCCCGCGGCAATAATCGGCAACGTGGCGACTAATCCGCTGCTGCTTTTTAAGACGATAATTACCGGACCGAAGCTTGCCTACATATTTTGGCTTTTTCTGCCGGTGGCGTTTTTGCCGTTTTTTTCGTGGCGCGCCTGGTTTTTGATAATTCCCGGATTGTTTGAGAATCTTTTGACTAATTATAAATTTCAATTTAGCGGCCTCTATCACTATGACGCGATTTTAATCCCCGGTATTTTTTTAGGGGCTATTTATGGTTTGCAAACGGTGTTGACCCGCTGGCCCGCGCGAGAAAAGATGGTAAAAATTATTTTTGTCGGGGGCGTTGCGTTGGCATTTATGTTGCGTTCGCCGATAAACCCGTTTAATTTTCCGATTCAATACTTTAAAAGCACCCCACAGCAGGAGGCGTATCGCCAACTTGTTAAATTGGTGCCCGACGGCATTTCTGTCGCGGCTAACACGCATTTAGTGCCTCATCTGACTCATCGGGAGCACGTCTACGCTATCGGTAGCGAGAAAATTTTACCCGATATGGTGATTGTGGATGCCGCGGATTTGTTCGGTTTCAATAGCCCCGAGGATATGCAGGCCTACATTGATAACTACGTGAAGACCGGTCTCTATACGGCTAAGGTTTTTGATAATCGGTACGTTATTTTGTTGCAGAACCGTTTTAAGCTGGTTAGCGGCTAAAGCGCAAAAGCAAAACTTTTACGAAACTCTCCAGCATAATTCCGAGGTTGAATTTTGACTTTCCGGTTTTCCTTTCCGTAAAAATTATGGGAATTTCGCATATTTTGTATCCTTTTTTATGCGCCCGGTAAGTGGTTTCTATTTGGAAGTTGTAGCCAACGGAACTCAAAGAAGTTAAATCCAGATTTTTCAGGACTTCTCTTCGGAAACATTTAAAACCGCCGGTCAGATCGCGATAAGGCAGTCCCAGTACGGCTCGCGCGTAAACATTTCCAAAACGGCTGATTAATTTTCTGAACCAGTCCCAGTTTTGAGTGCCGCCACCTTTTATATAGCGGGATCCTAGCACTATATCGCAACTTTCTATTGCGTTCAGCATCTGCGGGATAACAGCCGGGTCGTGCGAGAGATCGGCATCCATTTGAATGACATAATCGGCGTTTTCACTTTCCAAAATTTTCCGAAAGGCTTCTATATATGCGGTGCCCAAGCCGCTTTTTTGGGCGCGATGAATAACTTGTATCGGGTAATCTTTGGCGAGCCGTTCGGCAATTTGTCCAGTTTGATCCGGAGAGTTGTCGTCAACAACAACCAGCTTAAGGCCGTTAATATTCAGGCCAAAAATCTTTTTTACCAGCGTTTCTATATTGGCCGCTTCGTTGTAGGTAGGCGTAACAATAAAAATCATACGTTCATTGTATCACTTTCCTCAGCCCACGCACCCCCTTCGTAAGAGGAACTGCCGGTTCCCGAGAAGATATTGTTGGGGGAGGAATCGAGGGCAAACAAAGTTAATATGCCAGCCCTATGTGCACCTATTTTATTTCTGCGCTACGATGCGCAAAGGAAGAGGCAGGTGGGATGGGAGGCGCGGAAATTAGAGAGCGGGTGCGAGGTCTGGCAAATAAGTTAATGGAGCTCTTAGAAAACAATGTACTGGAAGAACCGCAAGCTGCGGCCGCGGCGATGGAACAAGCGCGGGCAATTCGGCAGGAAATTGAATCCTTGGGGTTTCTCGTTTCTTGGCGAGTGCAACTTCGTCCGCTAACGGACAAAAAGCCGTATGTAGAAGTCACCATTTGGGAGCCAAGGAAAAATTTAACGCCCGAACAGCAACGGGTCTACGACGAGTGGTTTTTCCGAGTTAACGGAATTAAGAACGACTAAGAGGGGACACTGCTTCCAGAAACAGGAATAACGGAATTTCTTTGCGAGCCACATCCTCGGCTTTTGAACGAGGCCCCGGCTCGCTTTTTTTGTTGGAAATCCATTCTTCCAAGCGGCCAATGCAGAAGCCACTGTTGCGTAAAAGCTTGAAATAAAATTGGAGCGGACGGTGAAAAGAAATTGTGTAGTCTTCGGGCCGGGGGACTCGCCCTGAGCCCGCCGAAGGGACTTGCCCTGAGCCCGCCGAAGGGTGCGTCTGGATTTTTTCCTTTGATTCGGAAAGATAGCGGTCAACGCGCCGGTATTGAACGCCCTCGGCTGCGGGATCCCAACCCCAACTGCTTTCTTTGGGGACGCGAAAGGCCGGATGGTTCAGCACAACAAGCATTTTTCCGCCGGCTTTCAGAACGCGGGCGCATTCTTTGAAAACCTTATCAACGTTATCAATATTTTGTAGCGCCAAAATGATTGTAATTTTATCCACAGAGCCGCTTTTAATAAATGAAAGATTGTCCGCCGACGCGGCTTTATATGACACATTTGCAGCGGGTATTTTTTGAGCGGCTTCTATCAGCGCGGAGGAGACGTCAACTCCTATGACCTTCGCGCCTTTTGCGGCGAATTCGCGCGAAAAAGAACCCGTTCCGCAGCCGAGATCCAAAACGGCTTCACTCTTCTTGATTGAAATTAATCTAATAATATTTGGAAGAATTACGTCCTTTTGATAGCCTCCCCAGACGACTTCTTTCCAAGCGGTGCTTTTCTTCATTACTTAAAATTATAACAAAAAATCCCCCGAAGTACTTCGGGGGACGATATTTTTGTCGGTTACTTTATCTGTTTCATCTTGCGCTTAACGGCGCGGATGCTCTCGGCGAGCACGTCAATGACCGTACCCAGCTCGTTTCGGCGCTTGTTTTCCCCGTCGCTGCCGATGGTAAGGGGCGGAGTGATTCGGATGGTGGAAATACCGGCATCCAGGAAAAGCACGCCGCGCTTGCGGGCTTCCAGAACCACTTCATTGCGGAACAGCGTCGCCGGTCTGCGAGTGTTGGGATTCCAAAACTCAATGCCATGCATCAGGCCAATGCCACGAACGCTATGCACGACTTCGGGATAGTCTTGAGCGATGGTGCGAAGAGCCGGCCCCAATACCTTGTCGCCAAGGCTGTAGGCGCGTTGCGGAAGTCCTTCCGCGACAATCTGCTTGACGGCTTCAATGGCTATTGCCGAGCCAATCAGCGAACCGGCGTAAGTGCTGGACTGCCTGCCTCTTTCCGTCCATCCCATGCGATGGTCATAAACCACGGCGCTGAACGGAAATCCATGCGCCAACGATTTACCAAGGACAATCACATCCGGCTCAATGTTGAAATATTCAAAAGCGAACAGTTTGCCGGTTCGTCCCAGGCCGGTCTGAATTTCATCAACAACCACATAAACGCCATTTTCCTTGAAAAACTTGACCAGGTCCTGGATAGCTTCCTTGGAGGCAACATTGATGCCGCCTTCGCCCTGGATAAGTTCAAACACAACCGCGTTCACCGAATCGATGTCAATTTTTCCCTTCCGGCAGGCTTTCTTGAGCTCTTCAAGATACTCGTTCGGCGTGTAATCAATGTATTGAACCTCCCCATCGTCGTCGTAGACGAAATAGGGGTGTTTTGCCGGAAACAGCATGTGGTTGGTGGGGAAGGCGTTGATGGGGTAAAACTCGCGCTGAATTGGCTTTGAGCAGGTCAACGAAAGGGCGCCGAGCGTCCGTCCATGAAACGCGCCAAAGCAAGCAACGAAGTCCCTGCGCCGGCGGCCCACCCTACTGGAAGACTTCGCTCTGGCGTTGTAGCACAGCTTGATTGCCGCCTCAATTCCCTCCGCGCCGGAATTGCCGAAAACAACTTCACGCTCTGCTTTCAATGGGGTCAACTCGGCCAGAATCCATGCCAAGTTTAACGCAATGTCGTTTTCCATGTCATGATGCGGATAGCCGGTAAAGTCTTTATATTCGCGTAAAATATTTCTCATTGCCCTTTTGACCATATCGTTGCCGTAGCCGATATTTTTAGTGCTTACGCCAGCCGAGGCGTCAATCAAGGAACGGCGCTGGCCATGGTCTAGAACCGTGATACGGGAGCCCTTGCCGTCAAGAAAAACGAGGTCCGGGTCAATGAACGTTGTTAGGGCATAGCGGTCTTCTCTGGCTTTTCGCGACACTTTGTCTGCTTTGTCAAAAATAGTGGCGATCAAATCTCGGGGGCCGTTCATTTGACTCCTCCTTTATTCGGTTGTCAAATAACGCTTACATTCTAAACACATAAAACGGGCCAAAACAAGGCCCACAAAAACCCCCGCTTTAAGCGGGGGTAGAGGATTTGATGATTTCAACAGCCTGTTTTATTTCGTTTTCGCTGATTGTCAGCGCTGGCATCAGCCGGACGCTTCTCTCGCCGGCGCCGGTCAGGAACAAACCCAGTTTTCTCGCGTTGGCGATTGCCAACTTTTTCATTTCGGAATCGTAGAAAGTTATTCGCCGCATAAGACCGCGGCCGCTGGTGCTGTAGTTGCGCCACAGGCATTCGTGGAGAAGCTTGCCTT
>LCOU01000043.1 GCA_001003205.1 Parcubacteria group bacterium GW2011_GWA2_47_8b
TCAACGGTTTTGGCAAATTTTATTTCATCCGGATGGCGCTTGTCAGTATACTTGCCCTCCAGGCGGAAGGTGGTAACTTCAACCAATTTCAGAGTCGGGTCTTCTGATTCCGTTTTTATCCCTACCGTCCCGAATTTATTTTCATACACGCTATCCGGAAAAATTTTTTGTATTTCTTCCGGCTTGGCATTGGTGGTCAAATCCCAATCTTTTGGATTTTTCCCTAGTAAAAGATCACGCAAACAGCCGCCAACCAAGTACGGTTCAAAACCGGCGTCGGTCAGCTTGTCGGCTATATCCCTTACCTCTTTGGTTTTCTCAAATTTGTCTTCAAGATTTTTCAAAAATTCCATTTACTTCTAGCGCGCGGTCTTCAGAGCTTCGTCAATCATCGCCTTAATAGCGTCGTACGAAACGGCGCCGGAAACCGATTTGCCGTTTACGAAAGTAGTCGGGGTGCCGTTGACGCCGGCGGCAACCCCGTCATCGTAGTCCTTTTTGACTTCATTGGCGTATTTCTCGGAAGACAGGCAATCGCTAAACTGTGCCCGATTCAAACCAAGCTCGGAGGCAATGGATTTTAAGAAATCATCAGAAAGATTTCCGTTGTTTTCTTTGCCGTCAATACTTTCGGCCTCAAATAGCACATCGTGATAAGCCCAGAATTTACCCTGCTCGGCGGCGCATTGCGAGGCCAAAGCGGCCCCTGTAGATTCCGGGCCCAAAAAAGCAAAGTCACGGTACACCATTTTGGCTCTACCGGTCTTTATATAATCCTGACGGAGCTGTAATTCGGTTGTAGAAAAAAAACGCGCGCAAAAAGGACATTGATAATCGCCGAACTCCACTACAGTGACGGACGCGCTTGGAGAGCCCAGCACGACATCGTCATCGACTAGGTCTCCTGAAACGACGCTATTGGCAACGTTAGCTTGTTGATTCTGATTTTTATAACCAACGTTATAAACAAGAGCGCCCGCAATCAGAAGCGCCGCTACTATAATACTGCCGGGCAATAACGCGTCCCTAGCTGGTTTTTGACTATCATCCATACTTTCTTTAGTATAAAGGCAACATGAACATTAATGTCAAGCTCAAACAGTTGATGCTTTTGTTAGGGGATATTGTAATTCTTTACGCCTCGCTGGTTCTCACGCTTTTTTTGAGATATGGCCAGCTCTCCAATTCGGTTATTGAAGCTCATTTAGGTCCCTTTACGGTAGTTTTTGCCATTTGGCTGGTAACTTTCTACATCGGCGGGCTTTATGATTTGCCTTCGCTTAAAAATGACTTGCGGTTTTCTAAAAAATTCGTCTCGCTGGTTGCCGCCAGCGGCATAGTTGCCATTTTCTTTTTCTATTTTATTCCCGCTTTCGGCATCGCACCCAAAACCAATCTTTTCATAGTTTTGGCCGTCGTCGGCTTGGGCGGCTATGCCTGGAGAACATTTTGCAATAATATATTAAGCGCCGGCGCGCCGACCAGCCGGATTTTGATGGTCGGCTACAACAAGACCGTTGAGGATTTGGTTAATCACATTCAACAAAATCCCCAACTCGGTTACGAAGTGAGCTTTTGGATGAAGGAGGGGCTGCAAGACAAAGAACTGGATCATCTTTCGCAAATTATTCTTCAGAATAAAATCAACGTAATTGTTGCCCCTGGCCGAGCTGGAGGAAGTCTGGTTTTTGGAAAATCTCACAAAAAAGCACAGGGTCTATGAATTTTTCAAGAAACCCATAGAAACATTATTGGCAATAGTCATAGGAATAATATTTCTACCGGTCGGATTATTGATAACGATTCTGATAGCCGCCACATCGCGAGGGCCGATAATTTATCGCCAAAAGCGTTCCGGTCTCATCGGGGCAGAATTTATGATATACAAATTCCGTACCATGAAAGCGGACGCGGAACAAAACGGGCCGCAGTGGTCCGGGCCGAAAGACCAAAGAGTGACCACAATCGGGAAAATTCTGCGCAAAAGCCACTTGGACGAATTGCCGCAGATTATCAATATCATCCGCGGCGACCTCTCTTTTGTCGGGCCGCGCCCCGAACGGCCGGAACTGGTGAGCCAGATTAAAAATGACGTCCCGTATTTTGAACTGCGCCTTTTAACGCGCCCGGGAATCACCGGCTGGGCTCAAATCAACTATAAATATGGCGCCTCGGTGGAAGATGCTTATGAGAAGTTGCAATACGACTTGTATTACCTCAAAAACCGCTCGCTCATTCTGGACTTTCTAGTCCTGCTTCGCACTATTAAATATCTATTTACAACTCCGCAATAAAATGAGTCCCGTTAGAAGTGGCACCATCTTCAAATAACTCCTAACGGCCAAATATAAAATTATGTTAACAAGATATATCAAAACGTCGATGATAGACCACTTCTAACGGGATGAGAGGTATTTTGGATTGGCTTTTTAAAAATCAGAGTTCCGGCCAAACAATAGCCAAAAATGCCGTTTGGCTTTTCAGCGGCCAGATGATCGGACGTTTATTGCGCGCCGTTGTCGTAATTTACGCCGCCAGGGTTTTGGGCGCCGCAAGTTGGGGAGCTTTTTCTTACGCCTTGGGGATCGCCGCGTTTTTAACTATTTTTTCCGACATCGGCATTAACGCCCTGATTACAAAAGAAGCATCGCGCAACCCCGAGCTTAAAGAGCGGTATCTCTCCACCGCGCTCTTTACCAAACTTGGCTTGCTTGTGTTCTTCGTTGCCGGTGTAATTATATTCTTCCCCTACCTGACAAAAATTGAAGAAGCGTCCGCCATTATGCCAATTCTTATTTTTGTTTTTGCGTTTGATACTTTGCG
The DNA here is from genome assembly GCA_001003205.1 of Parcubacteria group bacterium GW2011_GWA2_47_8b. Classification (GTDB taxonomy): domain Bacteria; phylum Patescibacteriota; class Minisyncoccia; order UBA6257; family WO2-44-18; genus 2011-GWA2-47-8b. The sequence continues at coordinate 2,824 of LCOU01000043.1, forward strand.
CGATCTTGGTTCGGCGGTCTCCCGAGCTTTGGAAAAAATGCAGATTGAGGCCGGTATTAACATATTTACTAATTTTGCAATTGCGGTTTTGGGCCTAGCATTCTTGATAGTTCAACCAACGAGTTATTCGCTGTCATTCGCCTATGCCATCGGCAGTGCCTTGGGCTTAGTGGCTATATTCTGGGTACTGAAAGACCACTTTAAAAATCTTTTTAAAAATTTCCGTAAGGAATTGATAGGGCCTATTCTGGCAACTGCCTGGCCGTTCGGGCTTATGGGAATAATGGGCGCCATAATGCTAAATACCGACATCATCATGCTCGGCTGGCTGCGTTCCGCGGAAGAGGTCGGATACTATTCTGCCGCTCAAAAACCCATACTGCTTCTTTATGTGCTACCAACGCTGCTTGCCACCAGCATTTTCCCGCTTATGGCGCGCTTGGCCAAAACAAATCCGGCGGCGGTAAAAACTCTTCTCAATAAATATGTCGGTTTAGTGCTGAAATTTGCCTTTCCGATCGCAATAATCGGACTGTTTTTTGCGGCGCCAATTATAAATTTGTTATTCGGTTCGGAATATGCCCCAAGCGTCTCTACTTTTCGGATATTAATGGCAACGGTTTTGATTGTTTACCCGTCCACCCTTCTTGGCAATGCGATTTTTGCCTTTGACCGGCAAAAAAGCTTCGTGACTTTCGTGGCGGTTGCCACTTTCGGGAATGTTTTATTTAATTTCCTCCTAATACCGCCGTTTGGCATAGAGGGGGCGGCCGCCTCCACCGTCATCACGCAACTGATAACTAACTACCTCATCTGGCGCAAAGCCAGGCAGGTTACTGCTCTCTGAACGCCCCCTCCCCCAAGAATATCTTCTCGGGAACCCCTCAAAGACATTCTTGGGGGATAACCGACGTATGGGAAACAACAATCACCCGAAGTACTTCGGGTGATTGTTTATAGCAGCCTTATCTTACTGAGATTGGGCTTTAATCTTTGCTTGCAATTCTTGAATTGTCTTGAGTAGGGCTTGAATCTGGGCCTGGATGCTCTGGGCTGAACCGGATACGGCGGCTGGAGCAGGAGTTGAAGCCGGGACAGGGGTGGAAGCTGGAGCAGCTCCCTCAAATATTACTTTGATTTTGGCTCTCGTTTTCGGGCCAAGACGGCCTGCGCCAACTTCTTTATCGGATTTTATAACTCCGTACTTCAGCTGGAACTTAACTATTGCCGCTTTGGTCAAAGGTCCAAAATAGCCAGTAACCTGCCCTGTCGGATAGACACTGGCGTCAGTCTTTAACAACTCTTGGAGACGCTTCACGTCATCGCCCTTCGCGCCGACTACTAAGTCTTTATTGAATACAGGAGAAACTAATTGCGCTACCGGTGACGGCTGGGCAACTGCCGGAGCGGTAACCACGGCTACCGAGGATGGCGCAGGTGCTGGAGTGGCCGTCGGAGTCACAACCAACGTTTCGTTATTGGGCTCGCTTGATGCGAGCGAAACGTTCAGAACAGAAGCAGAATCGGTGCAAGTAAAGCTTGCGGTCGCCCTGCCCGCCTGGTAGGTGTAGGTTGTACGGCTGGTAGAATTCATTGACACCGTTGACCCTGGCGCCATCGTGAAAGTCACATTGGAACCAGCCACCTGTATATCTTGAATGGTACCGCCGCTCGCTGAAAACTCAACATTGCTTCCGCCCACAGACAGAACAATTGTTGATCCGCTGGAAAGCTGAACGTCGTTATACGCCGCGAAAGCAAAAGCCGGTAGAACAAGTAAGGCAAATAAAGTTGTGAGAATTTTTCTCATCATAAAATATCAAAGTTTATTTTAAGGTTAAGAACGAATTACTTTGGGCAAGAAACAACTTTCGCCACGAGAAGTTCGGCAACGCCGGCAGCGCTATCGCCAGGCGCAACGGTACCAGCCTTAACTATAAGGGAAACACATCGCGAACCTTGTCCGTCACTGGACTTCAGTATAATCTGTCCGCCAGTAGCACCTTCGCCGGTAACAAACAAAGTGCCCGTGGCATTGGCCGCGCCTCCTGTCCCGGAAATTGTTAATGCAGGATCAACCGCCATAGTACCCGCTACCACATCAGCATCTGGAATGGTAGTGGTACCGATTGCCATACTCCCATTGTTACCGTCAATAATTATTGTGGTTGATGCCAATTCAGCACCAAAACGGGAAAGCGTTGAGGTTGCGGTGGTGGAGGTAGCCAGAAAGAACGAAGTCTTGATATGATCTTCGGCTCGGAGAACCTCACCCAATATATCGCCCTTGGCCGCTAAATAAGCGCCTGGCGTAGCCGTAGCCACACCGACGCTATCGGTGTCTATATACGTAGTACCTTGCGCTATTAACGCAACGACAAAAGTTGATACTAGAACTGCAAGGATAACAGTCGCTATCTGTTTCCCTCTTGATAATATGAAACTCATTTTATTTTTTGTAAGTTGTAACCATTGGTTAATAAAAACGACCCGTTGTAGTTGTTAAAGTTACTTAGTAAGTATATACAAAGCACGCCTCGCTTCAAAACGGGGTTGTGGATAACTTTTTACTACCACTCTTTAATCGCCTTTTCCCAGCGCTCAAAATTGCCGCAATCCTGCCAGCGGCCATTTTTTATTTTGTATCCGCAAAGCTTTCCGTCAGCTGCCAATTTCGGAAAAATGTCTTTCTCAATCATCAAAAACTCCTTGGACCAATCGGCATATTGAAAAACGCCCGGCTCTAACACATAAAGGCCGGAGGATATGAATTTTGGCGGCCCGCCTCCTCGGCGGGTTTTGGGTTTTTCCAAAAATTCTTTTATGCGGTCACCGGCCATAACCGGCACTCCATAATCGGATGGGTTCGCCACTTCTACCAAAGCAATGGTAGCCAGGGGCTTGTTGGGATTGGTTTTGTGAAATTCAACGAGTTCATATAAATTGAAGT
>LCOU01000044.1 GCA_001003205.1 Parcubacteria group bacterium GW2011_GWA2_47_8b
ACATTATATCATTCTTTGGGGAAGTGTTGGCGTAGCAATTATTGTTTTGGTGCTCGGGTTGATTTATTTCGGTGGAAAATCGGATGAATCATCTAATATTATCTCGGGTGAGCCAAGACAAGTTACTGCATTAGATTGGGTGCGAGGCGACATCACCGCAAAGGTTACCATTATAGAATACTCTGATTTTCAATGCCCGGCCTGCGGTGCTTATTATCCAGTAATAAAACGTCTTGAGGAAAAATTTGGTTCTCAAATTGCCGTTGGCTATCGGCATTTTCCACTTACTCAAATCCATCAAAGCGCAGAACTTGCCGCTACGGCGGCAGAGGCGGCTGGTCGGCAAGGAAAGTTTTGGGAAATGCACGATTTATTATTTGAAAACCAAAAAACGTGGTCAACAAATTCCGACGTCAAAGAAATTTTTATCGGTTATGCCAAACAGTTACAGTTAAACGAAGGGCAATTTATCAATGATCTTGCGGCAAAGGATTTACGAGAGAAAATTTCGGCAAGCTACAAAGAGGGTGTTTCGCTCGGCATCACCGGAACGCCGACTTTTTTTCTGAACGGCAGAAAACTTTCCGCCCCCCGAACATATGATGAATTTGAAAAAATTATTTCTGAAAAATTAAACCAATGACACGACAACTAAAAATTGCCGCCATTATTTTTCTTGCCGTAAGCGCGTTGGGCTTTCTTGACGCCACCTATCTCACGATTGAGCACTATCGCGGGAGCATACCCCCCTGCACAATCAAGGGGTGCGAAATTGTGCTTACGAGTGAACACGCGAAAATTGCTGGCATCCCGGTCGCGCTTTTGGGCTCTCTTTACTATCTTACGCTTTTAATTTTGTCTATTGCGTATTTGGACAGCAAAAAGAACGCGACCATTCGGCTTGCTTCATATTTCACAATTGCTGGATTTACCGCATCTCTCTACTTTGTTTATCTCATGCTTTTTGTTATAAAAGAGATATGCCAATATTGTTTGGTCTCGGCTACCACGTCAACACTTCTTTTTATTGCGGGTATGTATCTTATCATCAAAACACGCCATGGGTCGGATGGTGTAAAAAATTAAAAAATAATTTATCAATATGAACACAATAAAAACTTTTGTTATCACGGTTATTATTTCCGCCTTGGTCGGCAGCTTGGCAACCTTTGGCGCAATAAACCTTCTCGGCGACTCAAAAGAGAAAACAAACAACGAGCTTATTAAAGAATTTTATGCGGTTGAAAATGCCGCGCATGTGAGCCCTCACGGTTTGCGCGGCAAACTTGATAAAGGCGGTACCACAGTTCTTTTAATTGATTTGCGAAGCGCGCAGGAATACGAACGAGAGCATATTATCGGCGCCATTAACATCCCTGCCTATTCAGATCCTAATACGCCAGCATACGAGGATGTTGATCGAATTGTAAGGCAGTTCAAAGAGGCCATCGCCGCAAACCCAGGCAAAGAGGTTATTACCTATTGTTACAGCATTCCTTGCATGACGGGAAGAAAAATAGGGAAAATGCTCACCGAACATGATATCTATGTAAAAACGCTTATTATCGGCTGGAACGAATGGCGGCACTTCTGGACCTTGTGGAATCATGAGCATGAATGGAAAGCTACAAAACCTGAAGATTATATTTGGAAAGGAAAAGAGCCGGGCGTTCCTGTCCAACGCGAATTGCCTTCGCCTTGCGGTGAAGGAGAATTTAGCTGTTGATAGTATTTTTTTCGCCGCCAGCCAAGCGAGGGCGCGGCGAAAGGGGGGTGTGGGGGGAATTCCGCCGCGCCCGAGCGCAAACATCAGCACGCCTCCGCCTGCTCGTTTAGAGCAGAACGCCGAAAGCAAAATTTCCTTTTCCTTTTAGAAGAAAAAGTTGGTCGCGCGCAAAACAGAAAATGTAAAGAAAATTTTGCTTGAGGCGTAGCCCCGCCTTTGGCGGGGCGCGGAGGCGTTCGTCAGCGTCAGAGATTTTTGCTAAAATAGGTTCGAGCGTGGTTGTATAGATACACCAATAAGATTTGACGCCAAAATACTGGTCTTGACAAGCACAAAATAATGGCAATTTTGGCCAACGCCTCTTCCAACCCCCTTATTTTCCCGTCACAGAACGACATTGAGGGCGGGGTTTTTGAGGCAGACTTGCACGATACCGCCTTGGTTGCCAAAACGCCCTTAGACGAGGGCAGGCGACGTATGACCGTCCATTTGACGGCCTATTCTTCCACTTTTGACCAAACGGATGACACGCCGCTTATAACTGCCGCCGGCACGCGCGTGCGTGATGGCATTGTGGCGGCCAACTTCTTGCCGCTCTATACGCGTATTAAAATTCCCGAATTATTCGGTGAAAAGGTGTTCGTGGTTGAAGACAGGATGGCCAAGCGTTTCCAGGACCGTGTTGACCTCTGGTTCCCGGATCGCGCTTCCGCAAAGAAGTTCGGCATCAAGACGGCGGAAATAGTGGTGCTATAATAAAAATCAGTACTTTAAGAGGTGGCTAATGGACATAGCCGAACTCGGCCCGTGGGTATTTATCGTTACCGGCGCCGTCCTGATTTTTTTGAAATGGCTGCGTTGGCGCAAAAAGGGAAACTGTACCGCCTGCGCTTGTTGCAAATGTAAATGCGAGGAGTGTCTAAGGAGGTCGACCCCCTTTGAATAGGGGGTTTTGTTATGTGCGAGGCGATTTGATAAAAATGTTGCAAAGATTGTAATATGTTCATACAATGGCCACGTGGTGAAGTAGCTAACACGGCGGTCTGCAAAACCGCTATTCGTGGGTGCAAATCCCACCGTGGCCTCTCTAATGGCGTACGTTGATAACAAATTAAACTTTTGCGTTCGCCGTTTTTAATGGTACAATTGATCTGTGGCAACAAGGAGAAGATCCTGGGCGGAATCTGAACTTAAGAGTGCCGTTCAAAAATCAACTAGTTATAGGCAGGTTTTAGTTAAGTTGAATTTACGCGATGCGGGTGGTAATTATTCGCAAATCAAAAAATACATAAAGGAATATAAATTAGACATCAAACATTTTAAGGGGCAGGCCTGGAATAAAGGACTTATTGGGATTGGAAAGCCAATTATTCCCCTGGAAGAAATTTTAGTAAAGGGGAGTTGCTATCAAAGTTTTAAGTTGAAAAAAAGATTGTTTTTAGCTAGACTTAAACCAGAATTTTGCGAACAATGTAAGTGGGCCAAAAAGACAAGTGATGGCTATTTGCCGTTGGAATTAGACCATATAAATGGCAATAGGCACGACAATAGATTGAGCAATCTAAGGGTTTTATGCCCGAATTGCCATAGCTTAACCCCGCATCATAGAGGTAGAGGAAGTAAGAAATTCGCTCGGGTGGCGAAATGGCATACGCACATCACTTAAGATGATGCGCCGAAAGGCATGCGGGTTCGACTCCCGCCCCGAGCACCAAAATCAAAACTTCCTCGCGATGAGGAAGTTTTTTCTTTATAGTGAGCAGCGCCGAACTATTCGTTCTCCATCAGGGATTTTTCAACTCTGGCCGCCTGCTCCGGTCCGGCATCGGCTTTAAACAAAATTCGCGGCATCGGTTTGATGTTTATTTTTTCAAACAACAGATGCTGGAAATAACCCTGTCTTTTCCCGAGCATTTTCATTGTTTCGGCGGTCTTTTCCGACGGGTAAACGCTTATTTTCACGGTTGCCTGCGAAAGGTCTTTGGTTACCTCAACACCGGTGATAGTCACCAGCGTATCCGGTATTTCCACTTCTTTTAAAATAATTTTACCCAGCTCCTCAATAATGAGAGCGCTGGCCCGCTCCGGTCGGTGTTTCATTGGCGCAAAATCAAAACATCGCCGGTTTTAATCTCGTCCTTGGCGTCAAACAACAAACTCCTTCGGTTACTTTGCCGCCGATAATTTGCTGTGTGCCTTTTTTACTGAAGACTGCGAGTATTTCCAACTTTCCCTTGATGATTTTTTTGTGCAAAGACTCCAGCGTTTCCTCTATCGCCTTAAGAAGTTCATATACGATTTTCGACTGAACCAAACGCACGCCATGCGCGCGAGCCAGTGTTTCGGCGGCTTTGCTGGCGGAAGTTTTGAAACCGATGATTGTTGCCTTGGTGGAAATGGCAAGCTTTACATCACCGTCACCGATGTTGCCGACGGCTTCCTCCGCGATTTCTATATTTTGGGATTCTTTATGCGGCAGGTTTTTAATAATTTCAGAGAGCGCTTCCAAAGAGCCAGAGGTATCGGCTTTCAAAATCAGTCTGATGGTTTCCTGGCCTTCTGGCGCCGCAGTTTTAGGCCCTTTGATTTTGGTAGGACTCGCCTTTGTGGAAATGTCTGGTTCAAGTTTCGGTCCGGCAATAAAATCCTCGCCAACTTTAGGGATGGTTTCAAATCCCAGGATACGAACCGGACTGGAAGCCGTTGCCTCCATAATGGTTTTACCCAGGAAATTTTCCAAAATTTTTATTTTGCCGAAGGCCTCATTGGTCCTGATGGAATCTCCGCGTCGGATGGTTCCGTCAGTAACAATGACCGTTGCCAGCGGCCCGCGCCGGCTGTCCAGCGTGGCTTCCAGCACGAAGCCCTTGCCGAGATGGCTTGGGTCGTAATCAAGATGCTCCATATCGGCGGCCAACAAAATGAGGTCCAGTAAATCATTCATCCCCTCGCCGGTTTTTGCCGAAACCGGCTGATTACTAATATCGCCGCCGTATCCTTCCAGTAGGACGCCTGCCTGCATCAGTTCGTTTTTCACTTTTGAGGTGTCGGGGACTTTATCAATTTTGTTGATGGCAACTACGAACGGCGTTTCCGACTCTTTAATTATTTTGATTGCTTCTTTGGTCTGGGGCTGGACGCCGTCGTCGGCGGCCACCACTAAAACGGCTATGTCGGCAATTTTGGCGCCTCGCGCTTTCATTTTTGAAAAGGCTTCGTGGCCTGGGGTATCAATGAAAGTAATTTTTCTTCCTTCGTGCTCAATTTCGTAAGCGCCGACGGATTGGGTGATGCCGCCGGCTTCTTTGGCGGCGACGTTAGTTTTTCTGATGTAATCAAGAAGCGTGGTTTTGCCGTGATCCACGGAGCCAATTATTACGATGATAGGAGGACGTTTTGCCATGTTTTATTGTTTGAAAGTATAACGCAAAAAATGTCAAAGCTCAAATGTCAAATTGAGACCAGATCAATTTTCAATTTACAATTTTTAATTTTAAATGAATGATTTAATGATTAATTTTAAAATTTTGACATTTCTAAATTGAATTAAAATTTAAAATTAGAAATTTAAAATTCTTTTAACATTGTTTTGACATTTGAATTTTGGCATTTGGACTTATAATGAAGGTATGCCCGACATCAGCCAGCTTCTCAAAGACTATCTTGATTATTTGGAGATAGAGAAAAACCGCTCGCCGCGGACGCGCGAGAATTACGAACGATATCTGAAAACATTTTTTGCCAGCGAGAAAATCCGCGGCCTGTCCGACCTGACGTTGGAAAGCGTGAAAAACTTCCGTTTGTTTCTGGCGCGGCAGAAGCACATCAAAAAAATATCGCAAACGTATTACATTATAGCCCTGCGCAATTTTTTACGATTTTTGTCCAAAAAGGACTACGACACGGTGGCTCCGGACAAAATTGAATTGCCTAAAATTCCCCAGCGCCAGATTGAAATGATTGAATTTCCCGACCTGGAAAGATTGCTGGCCGCGCCCAAGAGCGATAGTCTGCGCGGTTTGCGCGACAAGGCAATTCTGGAAATGCTTTTTTCCACCGGATTGCGGCTTTCCGAGCTTTGCGGGCTGGATCGCTATTTGGACTTTAATCGCGGGGAAATTACGGTGCGCGGCAAGGGTGAAAAGTTGCGCTTGGTTTTTGTTTCGGACACAGCCAAGGCCGCCATCAAGGCCTACCTGGCCAAGCGCGGCGATACTTTAAACGACTTATTTGTCAGTTTGAATAAAAAAGGCGAGGTGATAGGCCGCATTACACCGAGAGCCGTACAGCGATTGGTGAATTTCTACGCGAGAAAAGCGGGGATTACCCGGCGCCTGACGCCGCACGGCTTGCGCCATCTTTTTGCCACGGACCTGCTAATGAACGGAGCCGATCTCCGTTCCGTCCAGGAGTTGCTGGGCCACGCCAATGTTTCAACAACGCAAATTTACACTCACATCACCGACAAGCATCTTAAGGAAATCCACCAGGCCTTCCACGGCCGCCACAGAAAATAAAACCCCATCTGCAATAACGTTCTCCCGCGCCGCTCCTTTTCCCAGTGCTATCATATATGATAGCACTGGGAGGCAGCGGAATTAGCCCCCTTCGTAAAGTCTCCCCAAGCCCCCTCCCCCAAGAATGTCTTTGAGGGGTTCCCGAGAAGATATTGTTGGGGGAGGGTGGAATCCTTAATCCTCAAACCACCAAGCGGGAAATTGAGTGGAGAACGCTTTTTCCGGTCATTGAGGCCGGGTCGGTGGAATGTTCCGTATCTATTTTCCCCGTCTGGAGGTTTATCATTTCTTCGCAGTTGCCGTGGTCGGCCGTGATTACCAAAACCCCGTCTTGTTTCAAAATGGCATCAGAAATTTTGCCCAGGCAGTTATCCACCACCTCCACGGCCTTCGTGGCCGCCTTAAGGTTGCCGGTATGGCCGACCATGTCGCCATTCGCAAAATTCAAAACAATGAAATCGTACTTACGGCTTTCAATCGCTTCCAGCACCTTTTCGGTTATTTGATACGCGGCCATTTCTGGCATTTTTTCATAGCCTTCGGTGGCCGGAGAAGGGACGACTGCCCGGCTTTCCCCGGGGAACGGCGCTTCCCGCCCGCCATTTAGAAAGTAGGTGGTGTGGGCGTATTTTTCGCTCTCCGCGATGTGGAATTGTTTCAGGCCGGCGTCGGAAACCACTTTTGCGAGCGGGTCAACGATGTATTGCGG
>LCOU01000045.1 GCA_001003205.1 Parcubacteria group bacterium GW2011_GWA2_47_8b
AAAAAAACCGATGGTTAAAGTTTGGATGCACAGCGGCTTTTTGGTGGTAGGCGGAGAAAAGATGTCCAAGAGTTTCGGCAACTTCGTTACGGTCAAGGATTTTCTTAAACAATATCCCGTTGAAGTTCTACGATATCTTGTTGCGGCGCATTATTACCGTTCGCCGCTGGACTACTCCGACGGCCTGGCCCAACAGGCACGAAACACACTCAACAATTTGTCGCAATTTCTCGCGAGGCTGGAAATGGCAGGAGGAAAAACAGAAAACGGCGCCGTTTTGGAGAAAGCCGAACGGGATTTTTCGGCGGCAATGGAAAACGACTTCAATACGCCGGCAGCTCTGGCCGTAATTTTCTCACTAATCAATGAGAACCAAAAGCAAGTTTGGGAGCTAAGCCGAAAAAGCGCCAAAATGCTGAAAAAATTCATCAAAAACAAGCTGGAATTATTCGGCATCGGACTAAAATCAGTTAAAATTCCCCTTAAAATAAGGCGCCTGGCCTCAAAGCGCGAGTTATTCAGAACTAATAAACAATTTATTCAATCCGATGTCTTGCGAAAAGAGATAGAAGCGCTAGGATACATCGTAGAGGACACACCTCGCGGCCCGTTCCTCTGGCCGCGAGAATGACTGAATTTCTAATTACTAATTTCTAAAGGCGATAATTGGACATTGGTCATTTGTTAGAAATTAGGTCAATTAGAAATTAGAAATTTATGGCGAAGCCAGCTAAACTACCGCCGCAGAACCAGGAAGCAGAGCAATCTGTTTTGGGTTCTTTGTTGATAGATAAAAACGCCATCATTCAGGTGGCGGACGTTCTTGCTCCCGAGGATTTTTACCATCCGCAAAACGGCATAATTTACGAAACGGTAATGCGGCTTTTTGAAAAACGCCAGCCGATAGACATTATGACCGTCAGCAACGACCTGAAAGAAAAAGGCTCGCTAAAAGATGTCGGCGGCTCCACGTATTTAAGCAAATTGGTGGATTCGGTGCCTTCGGCGACAAATGTCGGCTACTACGCGAAGCTGGTCAAAGAAAAAAAAGTTTTGCGCGACCTCATTCACGCCTCCGCCGACATTTCCGAAAAAGCTTTTGATACTTCGGGCGACTTGGAAGAGACGCTGGACGAAATTGAACAAAGAATTTTTGCCATTTCCCAGCGTTCCGTGCCCCAGCGTTTCATTCATATCAAGGAGGAATTGCCGAAGGCCTATGAACGGTTTGAAAAGATGCACAGCGGCGAGAAACCGCTTGGCGGCTTGAGTACCGGCTTCCCCGGCTTGGATCAGATTTTGTCGGGGCTTCGCGGCTCGGATATGCTTGTCGTGGGCGCGCGCCCGTCTTTGGGTAAAACCTCTTTTGTTTTGGACATCGCGCGGCACGTCGCCATCAAAGAGAACCAGCCAGTCGGGTTCTTCTCGCTGGAAATGTCCAAGGAACAAATTATGGACCGCCTGATTTCCGCGGAATCGGCAGTTCCCCTTTCCGCTTTGCGCACCGGCCGCGTCAGCAGTGAAACCGACTTTGAACTTATTCAAAAAGCCCTGGACACGTTTTCGCGGGCGCCGATTTTTATAGACGACACGCCGATGCCAAATATTCTGCAGATGCGCTCAATGGCGCGAAGATTACAAGCCGAACACGGTTTAAGCCTGTTGGTTATTGACTACCTCCAGCTCATTCAGCCGCGAACCAATTCCGATAACGTCGTACAGCAAATAACGGAGATTTCCCGCAATATCAAGGGGCTGGCGAGAGAATTAAACGTGCCGGTCATCGCCGTTTCCCAGCTCTCCCGCCAAGTAGAACAGAGAGAAAGCAAGGTGCCTCGCCTTGCCGACCTCCGCGATTCTGGCTCCATAGAGCAGGATGCCGACGTCGTTATGTTCCTGTACAGAAAAGACCGCGAAAAAATAAATCCGACGCCCGAAGAGCAAAGCACCGCGGAAATAATCGTTGCCAAGCACCGCAACGGGCCGCTAGGCGCCATTAAGCTGAAATTTGACGAGCACAAGGCCACTTTCAAACCCATAGACAGTTTCCACTCCGATGCTGCCTGAACCGATAAAAAAATTCGTTGACGTGTTTGCCGCCTTGCCGGGCATCGGGCCGCGCCAAGCAACCCGCTTGGCATTTTATATTTTCAACCAAGGCAAGTCAGCCGTCGCCGAAACAACCAAGGCGATAATGGGCCTGGACGCGCTTAGAGCCTGCAGGGTTTGTTTTAATTCAACTGACGGAAATGAAATTTGCGGCTTAAAACGCGGCGAAACACTCAACAACATCCAGAAGCTCCGGCTTAAAACCATCAAAAATGCCGATGAGGTAATTCTGGCGATTAACCCCAACGGCTATGGCGACCTGAACGCCGAATTGATTGCCCAGGAGTTAAAAAATGTTGCGAAAAAAATCACGCGCCTTGGGCGCGGCATTCCCACCGGCGGTGAAATTGAATTTGCCGATGAGGAAACCCTTGGGAGCGCACTAGAAAATCGGAGTTAAATAAAGCTGTCTTGACGAAAATTCGTAGGCATGCCACGATCAGGGCGGATCATTAAGGAGGATGTGTGAAGAAGTTCCTGGTGGCGACGACCGCGATCATCGCCCTGGCGATGATCGGAGCCGGCATTTATGCTGGATTTGACCGCGACCCAAACACCGAACCCTTCTGGTGGGCGTGCGGCGGATTGGTCGTGATGGCTGGCACCGTTTCGGTGGCCAAGGGAGGTGGATTCCTGTCTTAGAAAACAAAGAGGCGCTTACGCGCCTCTTTTTTATTTAATGCCGGTAATTTCCACTTCGGTAAACAACTGGCGATGCCCTTTCTTTTTGCGATAGCGGGTTTTGGAATGGTACTTGAAAACAATAACCGTCCTGGCGTGACCCTGTTTGATAACTTTGGCGTCAACTTTCGCTCCGGCGACATAAGGCGCGCCGATTTTAACATCATCGCCGTCGGCAATCATTAAAACTTTATCAAAAACCAAACCCTGGCCGGCCTCGGTTTCCAATTTCTCTATTTTCAGTTTTTGTCCGGCGGCAACTTTGTATTGTTTTCCGCCAGTTTCTATAATCGCGAATGTGGTAGCCATACTTAGTTAATTAACTGATATTATAGCGGCCACCGCGATTAAAATCAATAAGGATATGAAAAGCGTGGCGAAAAGCAGAAGGTGCGCTAAAAATTTATTTCGCTTATACAATCCCCACGACAAAAGTATATTTATCGCCAAAATAGAAAACCCCGTGAGAAGAATTCCGAAAACATCGTTGAAATTTCCCAAAAAATTAATTCCCCTGAAGCCGTCAAAATTAACTACCAAAACATTGCCAGTTCCGCCCAAATGAATGTAAAATAAAACGGTAGCGATACCGAGCAGAATAAAGCTTGCTCCGAATATTCCAAAAAATAATTTCATGACGATATCTTTTATCATACCCGCCCGCAACGAGGCGGAAAACATAGGAAAGACTATAGAAGCCATATTAAGGCAACCCGCGGAATTGGTCAAAGAAATTATCGTGGTGGATAACGGCAGTACCGACGACACTGTGGCGGTGGCGTCCGCCTACCCCAAAACCCGCGTCTTGAAGGAAGCGGTACCGGGCACCAATCGAGCGCGCCAAACCGGATTTGAATCGGCAACCGGCGAGGCTGGGCTGGTTCAGCGCGTTTATGACATTTAATGCTTTTCTGGTTGTGGCTTATCCGGTTTATTTTTTCGTCCATTATATACTGGGCGCCGGCGGCGTGGTGCTGGGCGGCAACCTTGCGGCGTGGCGGGAAAAATTAAAACAGGCGGGCGGTTTTGACACTCAATACAGATTTTTTGGCGACGATGTCAGCACCGGCAAACGGCTTCGCTCCGTCGGACGTATTCTGTTCACCCACAAATTGGTGGTTTATGCCTCTCCGCGGCGTTTCCAAAAACAAGGTTACTTCAAAACGACCCTTCGCTATTTTATGAACTTTATCTGGGTAATTTTATTTAACAAGCCGTTCACTAAATGAAGCTCTTCAGAGCGAAATTCTTCCGAAGCTTCATTACACCCTCCTTCGTCCGCCAGTTGGCGGACTACGGATGGGTTCTCCTCGCCTCATTCCACGGGCTTATGCCCAGGGTATTCGGCGAAGGAGAATAGTTTGACGATTTTTTCAAACTCCGCCCTATCCGCGTCGGCAACCGGCTCGCCGGGCGGCACCGCAACCTTGAAAGGATCCACTAGGGCGCCAAATTTGTGAATTTCAAAATGAAGATGCGGGCCGGTCGCTTCGCCCGTGGCGCCGACATAACCCACCACCTGGCCCTGCTTAACTTTAGCGCCAACTCTTATGCCCCGGGCCAGACTTTGAAAATGCCCATAACGACTGCCGTAAGTTTCGTTGTGCCGCACTAAAACGGAAATGCCATATGGGCCGTTCCAGCCGGCCTGCACCACCGTACCGTCGCCGATGCTCACCGCCGGCGTGCCGTAATTGGCGGCGTAATCAATGCCACGGTGCGGAGCAATCTTTTTTGTAATTGGGTTTAAACGTCCATAACTGAATCCCGAACTGATGTATTTATATTGTAGCGGCGATTTTAGAAATATCTTTTGGAGGGAATTTCCCGACTCGTCATAATACCCCGCCTTCGTTAAAACTACGGCGGGCAGGCCCGCTTTTGTTGCGGCCGTGCCGCCAAAATAAAATCCTCGGAAAGCCGCGCCGTCATTAACAAATTCCGCCGCCAAAATCTTTCCCGGCATCACATATTTGCCGTCAAGATAACGATCCTCATAAATTACCTTGAAACTGTCACCTTCCCGGATGTCGGCCGCAAAATCAATCTGCCAGGCGAAAGTTTCCGCGAGCGCCAGAGTCAGCCGGTCGTCCAATCCCCGGGAATTCATCGCCGCAAACAAGGAAGTCTCAATCGTGCCGCTCACTTCCTTTTCTTTTATTTCATAAGGAATTTTTTCCAGCTCCGCGTCCCAATCCGTTTCTGTTTTGTTGACCATCAGCCGATTATCGCTGTCTATGTTGTAAACCATACCCTGCACTTCGCCGGTTAAATTATCAAAAACGAAAGCGAGTTCGCGGCCGCTGACAATGCGAGCAAGGTCATATTTCACCTTCGCGCTTTTCAACAGTTGGTTGGCGGTGCCAGTAGCAATGCCGGCTTCCCTCGCGACGTCAACAAAGGTGACGCCCGGCTGGATTATTTTTCTCAGCACAGCGGTCGGCGAAATCGGCTCAATCCAGGGAAGTTTGGTTTTCGCAATTACAAAAATGGCAACCAACACCGCGGCCGCGCCAAAGGCCCAAAAAACCACTTGCCGCTTCATAAGTAAGTATACTAAACCATAAACAAATCCCGGCAAACCCAGAGCTTGACAATTTCTGGTAATGCTATTATAATGGGCCTCATACTTCAGTTATGAAAAAGGCCGTCATTTTCGTCGTTTTAACAGCAATTGTCATAGGAAACTTCGCCCTCGCGAACAAAGCCGAGGCTATTTCCATTGCCAAGCGCATTGAGTGCGTTTTTCATCCAAGCCATTGCTCCAACTCCAGTTCAAGCTCCAGCCCCGCCCCCGAATCCAGCGCTCCCGCCGCGGACGTCAATCACTCCCCCGTTTGGGCTACCAACCAAACTTATTTCTACATTAAAACTGGCCAGCTTTTGCAGTTTACTTTGTCCGCCACCGACCCCGACAATGACACTTTAGTTTATGGCGTTTCCTTTGTGCCAAGCGGCGCCAATTTTGGCGCCTATAATCATACTTTTTCCTGGACGCCGAACGACTACCAGCAAGGAAATTATTATATGCAATTCAGCGTCACCGACGGCGAATACCGCTCCTATTTAACCGTTACTATTAACGTAACCGAAGCGACTAATAGTAATTCTAACAGTAACAACGACAACCGCCGTCCGGTTTGCAGAAGTCAATGGTCCACGGGTCACCGTCATCACAGTTGACGGCCTTGTAGACGCAGCCCGTGGTCGGGTCGCAGGATTCGTCCGTGCAGAGATTTTTGTCTCCACACAGGACTTCCGCACCAACGCAGGAGCCGTCCACACAGGCGTCGTCCTTGGTGCAGGCGTTGCTGTCGTTGCAGTCGTTCGCGTTGGCCGTATAGACACAGCCAATCGCCGCGTCGCAGGAATCGTCCGTGCAAACATTGCCATCGTCGCAATCCACCGGCGCGTGTTCGCATCCGGCAGTCGCGTCGCAGGTGTCTGTCGTGCAGGCGTCCT